>CANDKL010000011.1 GCA_947385255.1 uncultured Roseburia sp.
GGCCGCCTGCGTCCAAACAGGGTCAGGGAATAGCCCTTTTCCCTTGCCTCCTTTACCAGTCCGTCCAGAAAAGACTTGATTTTCGGATAGGTTTCAAAATAACGCTCAATATAATCCGCTGCTTCCTTTTTGCTGATGCTTAAATCCTGGCTCAGGCCAAACGAGCTGATTCCGTAAACAATTCCGAAATTCACTGCCTTTGCATTGCGCCGCTGCAAATCCGTAACCTCCTCAAACGGAATGTGAAACACCTGGGACGCCGTTGTCCGGTGGATGTCCTTCGCCTCCCGGTAGGCCTGTATCAGCTGCCCGTCGCCGGACATATGCGCCAGCACGCGCAGCTCAATCTGTGAATAATCCGCATCCACAAAAATACAGCCGGGAGCCGGGGAAAACACCTTTCGGATCAGACGTCCCAGCTCCATACGGATCGGGATATTCTGCAGGTTGGGATCGGCGCTGCTGATCCGCCCGGTTGCCGTAATGGTCTGATGGAAGGTACTGTGAATCCGTCCGGTATCGTCTATAAAATTCGCAAGCCCGTCCGCATAGGTTGATTTCAGCTTGCTCAGCTGGCGGTACTCCAAAATTTCGGCAACCAGAGGATATTCGGGCGCCAGCTTATCCAGCACGTCCGCCGCCGTGGAATAGCCGGTTTTCGTCTTTTTTCCATAGGGCATTTTTAATTTTTCAAACAAAATCACACCGAGCTGCTTGGGGGAATTGATATTAAATTCTTCCCCTGCCTTTTCATAAATGCTCTGCTCCAGCTCTGTCATCCGCCCGGTTAGGCTTTCGCCATACGCCGCCAGCGCCTCCTTGTCCGCCGCAATCCCTGCCCGCTCCATATCGGCCAACACATAGACTAACGGCAGCTCGATTTCTTGGTACAGAGCATCCATGCCGGCTTTCACAAGCCGTGCCGAAAGCGCGTCCTTTGCTTTCCATGCGGTATATGCCATGTAGCAGGCACACTTTAAGGCCTCTTTCGGCTTTTCGGACATTGCGTCGGCAAGGCTTTGCTTTCCAAGCAAATCCGCTTTGGAAGGAAGCAATAGCTTTAGCTCATTTTTTGCAATGTCCTCATACGCGTACTCATTCTGCAGCGGATTGAGCAGATAGGCCGCAAGGCAGCAATCAAACAGGCGGCCGCGCAGCGCAATGTCGTCTCCCGGCAGCCCGAAAAATTTCACCTGCTCCTTTAAATCCAGCACGGATACCTCCGGTCCCTCCAAAAGCAGGCCGCGCAGCTTATCCTTCAAATAGGGTCCGGTCAAAAGCCCTCCGACCGGAATATAAGCCGTTTGCTCCTCTCCAAAGCAGACAGCGGCGCCGCACAGCTCTTCCCCCCTGATGACAGGAGCCATGCCAAAGCTGCCGCTTTCCCCCGCCTTTAAAAGAAAGGCTTCCGCTTCGCCAAAATCCTCTATACGGCAGAAAAATTCTTCCATGCGGTTTGCCGGCGCATCCAACTCAAAGCGGCTTAACATATTTTTAAATTCCAGCCTTTTACACAGCAGATACGCTTCCTCGGTAAAAAGCCCGTGCAGCCTTGCCTCTTCAAAATCATATGCAAGCTCTGCATTTACGTCAATCGTCGCAAGTGTTTTCGAAAGCTCGGCCAAATCGTAATGCTCCCGCAGATTTTCCCTGGCGCGGTTCGGTTTCACCTCTTCGATATGGCCGTGCGCATTTTCCATACTGCCGTATGTCACAATCAGATTGGTCGCCGTCTTTTCCCCGATTCCGGGCACGCCTGGAATATTATCCGAAGCGTCCCCCATCAGCGCCTTCACATCAATAAACTGCGCCGGCGTCACCTGATAGCGTTCCAAAACATCCTTTGCATAATAATCCTCAATCTCCGTTCCGGTACGCTTCGTCTTTGGAATCCGGATCTTGACATGCTCCGTTGCAAGCTGCAAAAGATCGCGGTCGCCGGAGACAATAGATACCTCAAGCCCCGCTTCCTCCGCCCGTTTTGAAAGCGTTCCCAGAATATCGTCCGCCTCGTAGCCTTCCTTTTCCACAATCCGCACGCCCATCGCCGTAAGCATTTCCTTCATCAGCGGCACCTGCTGGCGCAGCTCTTCGGCCATCGGCTTTCTGGTGCCTTTATAGTCTGCATACAGCTTATGCCGAAAGGTTGGCGCGTGCACATCAAAGGCCACCGTCAGGTAATCCGGCTGCTCCTCGTCTAAAATTTTAAATAAAATATTCAAAAAACCATATACCGCATTCGTATGAAGCCCTTCCGCATTCGTCAAATCCGGAAGTCCGAAAAATGCGCGGTTTAAAATACTGTGCCCGTCAATCAATACTATTTTTTCACTCATATTGCCCTCGTATATTCTTTTAACCAGTCCTTCTTTGCATCGCTTAAATACGGAGAAATTGTCTCATATACCGTCCGGTGATACTGATTCAAAAGCTCCCGCTCGCGCCTGGTCATCTGCCCTGCATCGACCGCATCCAGATCGATGGGGGCATAGGTAATCGTTTCAAAGCACAAAAACTGCCCATATGCATTCTGTTCCGCCTTCCGGCAAAGAAGCTCATTTTCAATGCGGATGCCGTATGCGCCTTCGATATAGACACCCGGCTCGTCCGTTGTAATCATGCCCTCTTCAAGCACCGCATTGTCCTCCCCGTCCTCGCGCAGCTTCCAGCGTATCGAATTCGGCCCCTCGTGCACATTTAAAATATGGCCTACGCCGTGCCCGGTTCCGCATTTGTAGTCAAGCCCCAGCTCCCAGAGCGGCTCTCTCGCCAGAATATCCAGATTCACGCCCCTGCATCCGGATAAAAACCTGGCCGCGGCCAGATTCAGGTTCGCCCGCAGCACGGCTGTAAAATGCCGCCGCATTTCATCGGAAATAGGCCCCAGCGCCATCGTCCTTGTAATATCCGTCGTCCCCTCCAGATAATGTCCGCCGGAATCCACTAACAGAAACCCTTTCGGCTTTAGTCTGGCATTGCTTTCCGGCGTCGCCGCATAGTGCATCATGGCCGCATTGGCTCCATACGCACAAATCGTATCAAAGCTGATGTCCAGAAAATGCTCCTGTGCGCGCCGTTTTCCGGTCAGGTAATCCGAAGCCGACAGCTCCGTCATCGGTATCTTCCCGATATTTGTCTTCAGCCAGTACATAAACTCCGTAAACGCCACGCCGTCCTTAATATGCGCCACGATGGTATTTTGAATCTCCACCGGATTTTTTACCGCCTTTAACAGCTCGGACGGATTGCTGCCCGGAATCCTTTTCACCTGCTCCGGCAGGCTTTTTACAATCCCAAAATTCACGCTTTTTTCATCATAAAGCACGGCCTTTGCCTGTAACGCGGACACATACGCCGTCAGTTTCTCATACGGCATCGTAGAAATCCGGCGCTCCCTTAAATACCTCCTCTGCTCCTCCGTCACAATCTCCTCCTGCACAAACCAGACGCATTCCTGCTCGGTCAGCACCAGAAAGGACAATACCACCGGAACATGAGAAATATCGCCGCCGCGCACATTCAAAAGCCAGGCAATATCATACAGCGACGACAGGATATGCGCATCCGCACCCGCTTCCTTCATCCCTTTCCGTACATGGGCCAGCTTCTCTTCTGTGCTTTGCCCGGAATAGGACTCATCCAAAATAAAAAACGGTTCCTTCGGCATCGGGGGACGTTCCTTCCAGATGATTCCGACCAAATCCTCCTGCGCCATCAGCCCCGCCTGCTTCTGCCCGGCAATCTTCTCATACGCTTCTCCTGCCTTTGCCGAAACCGTCCGCCCGTCGAATCCCAGGCATCCGCCCTGGGGCAATTTCTCCGTAATAAATTCCTTCACGGAGGGCACGCCCTCTTCTTCCATCCGGTAAAGCGTCACGCCGCTTTCGGCAAGCTCCTTTTCGGCCTGGATAAAATACCGCCCGTCCGTCCAGAGCCCGGCTTCCTCCTGCAAAATCACCGCCGTCCCGGCCGATCCCGTAAACCCGGTCACACATTCCCTGGCCTTAAAATGCTCCCCCACATACTCGGAGCCGTGAAAATCCGCAGTTGGAATCACATACACATCCACCCCGCGCTTTTCCATTTCCGCCCGAAGCCTTTTTAACCGTTCTGCCGCCTGATTACGCATTCTCATTCTCCTCATAAAATTCAAAAAATTTCGTATCCAGCTCCGGATAAGAGCGCTTCAGCGAAATCGGCTTGCCACTGCGGTTTAGAAAGCAATGCTCACTCGAAGCCAGCGTCCGAAGCTCCCCGGTCTCCTTATCCGTCATCCGGTATTCCACCCGCATCCGTATTCCGTCATACTCGGCAATCTTAGTCTCAATCACCACCGTATCGTCAAAATGCACCATACTTTTATATTCACAGGTCACAGCCAGCACCGGGCTGATAATCTCCATCTTTTCCATCCCTTTATAGGATAACCCGATCTGCTCCATCAAATCCATCCGCGCCTCTTCCATCCAGCGGATATAATTGGAATGATGGATGATGCCCATCTGATCCGTTTCGTAGTATTTTGCATGATGCTCGTAGGGCTTAATATGGATTGGATCTGCCTGCCCGTATACCTGTACTTCTCTTTCTGCCATAAAAAGGCACCTCCTTTTTTGAATGCTTTCTCTATTATGTCACAGTGGACGGGGAATTTCAATCATCATTTGGAAGGGGGATTGAATACCGTCCGCCAGGGAGAGGATGCGGCTCAGGGGACCGCTCCTGGCGGATACCCCACCTTTACGCACCTCAATGATTCCTAGGCACCGGCGGCCTAAGCGGATCCAACACCTCCTTCGCATCAAACAAATCACTCACGTTATCCTGCTCCCCAATTGCATTCAAATAAATCCGAAGCCCGTCCAGATCCCGTCTCCCCTGCCGCATATAATCCTTCCCGAACCAGGTCCGGTACAAATTGGAATCCACGTTGCAAAACACGGAATACCCCTGCTCCCGCAGATACCGGTACTTCGCATTTCCTTCGTCATAATCTCCCCACTCCCCCAGATCCTGTCCATGGGCAAATATAATCGTATCCACCGGCCCGACGATCGGCTCCACATTTTCCCGCCATTTCTGCGTATCACCCATCAGGCGCTCCAGGCTTACATCTCCGATGCGGATATGCCCCCAGGTATGGCTGGCAAATTCCCAGCCGTCCGCCTTTAAGGCGTCCGCTACCTGCTTTGCTCCTGCCCGCTCCTGCTCAATGTCAAAATCCGGATGCTCTCTGAGCCATTTCTTCTTGTCTTCATCCAGATTGCCGTTGATATCCAAATAGCTGTTATCCGTGCGATAGCCCAAAATACCGTTATAGCCGGTCAGGGCAATGATTCCCTTTGCACCGCGGTAGGAGGCGTCCGGATGCTCTTCAATAAACGCGTCCAAAAGCGGCACGACATCGTAAGGCCCGTTCAGATGCGTTCCGTCTGCCTGTATGTACTCGCAGGTCGGCTTGCCGTCCTCACCTACAAGCATCCGCGCGGCATATCCGTAATTGTCATAGCAGTGATAGTAGCACAAATCATCCTGCGACAGCACATAGGCCCGCTTCCCCGGCGGCAGCATAATTTTAGCCGGCTGATAGGAAGGGTTGCCGTTCTCATCGGTAACGGTTTCTATCAGATCGTGGATACTCACGATCACATATCCTCTGTCGTACATTTCCTGTATAATTTTCTCAAATTCCGGGATGGTCGTCATCCACTGGTTATTACCCACGGCCTGAGGATCCCTGTCCTGATTGGCAAAGGCCCGGTTCGGATCTACGACCAGCGAATGGTAAAATACATGCGTAACCTCCTCCATATTCACCGGCACGCAGGCGTCCCGTTCCGCTTCCAGAGAACTGATTTCCTCCTGGATTTCGCCGTCTGACTCATAACCCTCTATCGCTCTTAACAGTGTAATTGCCGCGTCGTAATCGTAGGACGCCGCCAGACGCTTTGCCTGGGCGATTGTTTCCTGCCGTATGGAGGCCTCTTTCTCCAGTTCCTCTCTCTGGCCTTCCCTCTGGCTTTCCGCCTCCTTCGATAACAGAAAGGTTCTCCCTGCTCCGGCCATTTTTCCTTCTGTTTTTCCGCCGCATCCCTTCGTCTGCAGGAAAGCCCATACCAGGACACAGGCTATGCCTGCCGTCAGGATGCAGACAAACCGCACGCTCTTTTTCAATCTATAGCTCTTTCTTTTTTTCCCTGTTTTATCCATATTGGCTTCCCTCTTTTTCTGTAGTAACAAAAAAGGATCCCTTTTCGTAAGAATCCTTTTTTGCATAAACCCGTTTATTTTACGCTGCCCGTAAAACGAAGAAATGCTTCTCTTCCTTCCGGCGTACATTTATAAACCCCGGCGTCCTCAAGCACCTCAGAGAACACAAGCCCGATTTCCTTTTGGATGATGCCCTCAATGTTCTCTTCCGTTATACTGTCGTACTTCGGTAAAAATTCCTCTACCCAGTCTGCATGCTTTGCGAGCGCTTCGTCTGCGTAAAGATCGGCTCCCGTTAAAATCGCGGCTTTAAGCGCCTCTATTTCGTCCTTTAACCGAGCAGGAAGCACTGCGAGCCCCATAACCTCTATCAAGCCGATATTTTCCTTCTTGATATGGTGCAGCTTTGCATGCGGATGGTAAACGCCGAGCGGATGCTCGTCGGTTGTTATGTTATTGCGCAGTACCAGATCCAGCTCAAACAGATCGCCGCGCTTTCTTGCAATCGGAGTAATCGTATTGTGCGGCTCTCCGTCGGTTTCTGCAAATACAAATGCCGCCTCATCGGTATATCCCCTCCATGCCAGCAGGATTCTGTCAGCCAGCTCAATGAGGCGTTCCCGGTCGGCGCAGTCTAAACGGATGACGGACATCGGCCACTTCACAATGCCGGCTTTCACATCCTCAAAGCCCGCAAAGGAAATTTCCTGTTCGACCGCAGCCCTTGCCATGGCGAATTCGTAATGGCCGCCCTGGAAGTGATCGTGACTTAAAATCGAACCGCCGACAATCGGCAAATCCGCATTCGATCCGACAAAATAATGCGGGAACTGCGCCACAAAATCCAAAAGCTTTCCGAATGTCGCGCGCTCTATTTTCATCGGCGTATGCCTGGAATTAAATACGATACAGTGTTCGTTGTAATATACATACGGCGAATACTGGAAAAACCAGTCGCTGTCGTTAATCGTAACCGGGATGATCCTGTGATTCTGCCTGGCAGGATGGTTGACCCGGCCTGCATAGCCCTCATTCTCCTTACAGAGCAGGCATTTCGGATAGCCGCTCTGTTTGGCAAGCTTGGCTGCCGCAATGGCCTTCGGATCCTTCTCCGGCTTCGATAAATTCACCGTAATGTCCAGCGTACCGTATTCGGTATCCGCCGTCCATTTCAGATCCTTTTTTATGCGGTATCTGCGGATATAATCCGTATCCCGGCTTAAGGAATAAAAATAATCCGTCGCTTCCTTCGGGTCCTTTTCGTATAAGCTGTGAAATTTCGCAATCACCTCGCTGGGACGCGGCACGAGGAGACTCATAATCTTCGTGTCAAACAGATCGCGGAATACCACGCCGTTTTCCTTTGTGATACCGTTTTCATATGCGTAATCCAGCATATCCTTTAAAATGCCCTCTAACGCGTCCTCCGCCTCTTCTCTGGTCATACCGCCCTTTTGGGCATACGCCTCCGCTGTCTCATCCTCCAGCTCATCCAAACCAAACAGCTCCAAAAGACGGTTTATGGTATAAATTTTATCTGCCGGCTCAATCAGCCCGGTTGCCAGCCCATAGTCCGTTAAATCCAAAATCCTCTCCAAAATCATATCCTTCCACCTTTCCTCTCATTCAATGATCCCCGTTACTTAACCATTCCAGCTCCTCTGCGCTCAGATCCAGATCCAGCGCCTTTACATTTGAAAGCATCTTCTTTGCAGCAGATGCAGAACAGATCGCCATCGGGTTTAACGGCTGCTGCAAAAGCCATGCAAGGGCAATCTGCGGCACTGTGGCATGCTTTCTTCCTGCCAGGCTCTCCGCACGCGCAAGGCGTTCAAAATTCACGGGGCTAAAATAGCCCTTCACCGCATAGGCATCCAACAGCCTGGCGGCGCGCTTTTCTTCATTCGCCCTGAATTTGCCAGACAAAAAGCCGTGCCCTAAGCTTGCATAGGCAAACACCTCCACGCCCTTATCCTGATACCAGCTCCGCTCTACGCTGTGCTTTGGCCCGGAGATATCCACGCATCCGCCCCAGGGGTCTTCCTTCTGCTCTGCCAAGCTGTATGCGGAGCTTGATACGTCAAAGCCGAACATATCGTGGGCATACGCAAATTCGTTTGCCTCGTCAATCCGTTCATAGCTCCAGTCCGCCCCGCCGAATACGCCGATTTTCCCTTCCTCACGCAGTTCATTTAAGGTTTCCACCAAAGGGCCGACCGGCGTCTTCGGACAGTCTTTGTGAAGCATGTAAATATCCAAATAAGAGGTGCCAAGCATCTCAAGGGATTTCTCCACATCCTCCCGGATGGCCTCTGGCGTCACGCGTGCCTCCCGCGATCCTGCCAGAGGATGCGCCCCCTTTGCCAGAAGCACAAGCTCATCCCGGTTGTCCCGTGCCGCAATCCATGCGCCTAACGACTTTTCTGCCAGGCCATAGCTTCTTGCCGTATCAAATGTGTTGATCCCCGCCGCAAACACCTCGTCCAGCATCTTAAACACATTCTCTCCCCGCACCATCGCTGGAGCAGCCGTTCCAAACACAATGCGCGAAACCGGTTTTTTGACATCCGTTATATTCTTGTATTCCATGCAAAACCTCCTGTATCTGCTTTTCGCCTGCTCCCCGCCTTCAGACAAACTTCCCCTTCTCCTATTTTGACACCAAATGCCAGAAAATGCAACCGTTTCCCCAAATTCTATTCTTCCAGTAATTTTTCTATGCTTGCCAGCTTGACGCAGACCACGAAAATCTTCGTCGCCGTCTCCAAATCCTCCAGGCTTGGATAGGTCGGTGCAATCCGGATAACGGAATCCTTCGGGTCGTGGCCGTATGGGAACGGCGCCCCGGCCGGAGTCATGCTCACGCCCGCCTTTTTCGCCCTGGCTACAATTTCCTTCGCACAGCCCTCCATGGCCTCATAGCAGATGAAATAGCCGCCCTTCGGACGGTACCAGCTTCCGACGTCCCTGTCGGCCAGCTCCTGCTGCAAAATATCCAAAACCATCTCAAATTTCGGCCTGAGGATTGCGGCATGCTTTTTCATATGCTCGGTAATCCCGTGGATATCCTTGAAAAAGCGCACATGACGCAGCTGATTTACCTTATCGTAGCCGATGGTCTGGACGCAGAGCTGCTTTTTGATATCCTCCAGGTTGTTCGCGGAGGCCGCTATCGCAGACACGCCGGATCCCGGAAAGCTGATTTTAGAGGTCGAGCAAAATTTGTAAACCATATCCGGATTGCCGGCCCGCTTGCATTCCGCAAAAATCTCTACCAGATTGTCCTGATCGATGTCATACAGATGATGCACCCCGTAAGCGTTATCCCAGTAAATCCTGAAATCCTTCGCCGCGGGCTTTAGCCTGGCAAAGCGGCGTACGGTTTCATCGGAATACGTTATTCCCTGCGGATTGGAATATTTCGGCACGCACCAGATACCCTTGATAGCGTCGTCGTTTGCCACCAAATCCTCCACCAGATCCATATCCGGACCGGTCGGAAGCATCGGGATATTGATCATCTCAATCCCAAAATGCTCGGTAATGGTAAAATGCCTGTCATATCCGGGAACCGGGCACAGAAATTTCACCCTGTCCAGCTTGCACCACGGCGTGCTGCCCATCACACCGTGCGTCATAGAACGGGAAATAGTATCGTACATAATATTCAGACTGGAGTTCCCGTAAATGATAATATTGTCCGGATTACACTCAATCATATCTCCGAGCAGCACCTTTGCCTCCTGGATACCGTCTACGACGCCGTAGTTCCGGCAGTCCGTCCCGTCGTCACAGGCCAGATCCACGCCGCTATGCAGCACATCCATCAATTCCATGGAAAGGTCCAACTGCTCCGCGGACGGCTTGCCCCTGGACATATCCAGCTGAAGCCCTCGCATCTGATATTTTCGGTACTCTTCCTCTAGCTCGTTTTTCTCCTGCAGTAATTCTTCTTCTGTCATTTCCAGAAATGATTTCATGTTGATTCCTCCTAGTTATTTTTATATTGTTCCAGGCTCCCAAGGTAAGCGCGGACCTGCCTTTCATAGCCGTTTTCCGTCGGCTCATAAAAGCGTTCCCCCTTTAACTCCTCTGGCAGATACTGCTGATCCACGTAATGCCCCGGATAGTCATGTGCATATTGATAACCGATACCGCGCCCTAATTTCCCCGATGACGGATAATGGGAATCCTGTAAATGCGCGGGTACCTGCGCCGTTCGGCTGCTCTGCACCCGTTCCATGGCCCGGTCAATCGCCAGACAGGCGGCGTTGCTTTTGGGTGCGGTCGCTACATAGGTGACGGCATGGGACAAAATAATCTTTGCCTCCGGCATCCCTACCCGTTCAACGGCCAGGCAGGCCGCTGTTGCTACGCAGAGCGCATTCGGATCCGCCATTCCCACATCCTCCGACGCGCAGATCATAATGCGCCTTGCGATGAACCGGATATCCTCTCCTGCGCAAAGCATCCTGGCCAGATAATACACGGCGGCGTCCGGATCGGATCCACGCATGCTTTTAATAAACGCGGATATCACGTCATAGTGGTTATCCCCGCTTTTATCGTATTTTACCGCCCGCTTCTGAATGCACTCCTCCGCCACGGGCAGGGAAATATAAATGCTGCCGTCCTTGCTCCGCTCCGTTGTCAGAATACCAAGCTCAATGGCATTTAACGCTGACCGCGCGTCGCCGTTCGACGCGTCCGCCAGAAATTCCAGCGCATCCGGCAGAATCACGGCGCCGTATGCGCCCATGCCCTTCTCCACGTCCGATACCGCACGCAGCAAAAGCACCTTGATATCCTCCGCGGATAGGGGCTTTAGCTCAAACACCACCGACCGCGAAAGCAGCGCCCCGTTCACCTCAAAATACGGGTTTTCCGTCGTCGCGCCGATCAGGATGACGGTGCCGTCCTCCACAAACGGGAGCAGATAATCCTGCTGCCCCTTATTAAATCGGTGAATTTCGTCGATAAACAGAATCGTCCTCTTCCCATACATCCCCGCCGCATCCTTTGCCTGCCGGACAACCTCTTCCATATCCTTCTTTCCGGCGGCAGTGGCATTGATCTGGGTAAAGCTGGCGCTCGTCGTACTGGCAATCACCTTCGCAAGCGTCGTCTTGCCCGTCCCGGGCGGTCCGTAAAAGAGGACGCTCGACAGCTTATCTGCCAAAATGGCGCGGTACAAAAGCTTGTCCTTCCCGATGATATGCTGCTGTCCTACCACCTCTTCTAAGGAGGTCGGACGCAGCCGCGACGCTAACGGCGCTTCCTTTTCCTGATTTTGTTCTCTCATATAGTCAAATAAGTCCATAATAATAAATCTCCTGCATTTTAAGATACATGAGTTTACACAAATTTACAAGAAAAACTTATAAATTTCTTCGCCGTCTGGCCAAACGGTCCTACTCAATTTTCACCTGGCTGCCCACGCCTTCCCTTGTCCTTTGTTTTGTGACCACAATCTTTCGCTCGATCTGTTCCTTTAATTCCGCGACATGGGAAATAATGCCCACCAGGCGGTTCCCTTCGGTCAAATGCGTCAATGCCCGCAGCGCCTGGCTTAAGGCCTCTTCGTCCAGAGAGCCAAAGCCCTCGTCCACGAACATGGAATCCAGCCGGATACCCCCGGCAAGCGACTGGATTTCATCGGAAAGGCCCAGTGCAAGGGAGAGGGAGGCCTGAAAGGATTCGCCGCCGGAAAGCGTTTTTACGCTGCGCTCAGTCGCATTGTAGTGATCGATGACACAAAGCTCTAAGCCGACCTTTTCTTTTTTATTGGTATTGTCCTTTATTTCTTCCCGCTTTAATTCATACTGGCCGCTGCTCATCGTCAGCAGACGCAGGTTCGCGCGCCTTAAAATACGGTCAAAATAGGCCGTCTGAATATAGGTTTCCAGCTCTATTTTGGGCTTGTCCTTTAAGGCGCCGTTCGCCGTGTCGGAAAGTGATTTCAGCCATCTGTATTTCTCTTCGGCCTTTAAAATATCCTCCTGCCCGCTTTTTACTTTTTTCAGAATCGTACTGTTTGCGTCATATGCACTGTTAAGCCGATCTCGTTTTAGATTCAGATTCGTTTTTTCCTGTCTGAGCCGTTCCTTCTTAAGAAGCACCTCGTCCTCGGATCTCGTACCGGCTTCTCCGGCCGCAGCGAGCTGATCCGTCAGCGTTTGGACGGATGCATTCAGCCGATCGTATTTTGTTTTGGAGGCGGCGTATGCCTCCTCCGCCTCTGCAAGCGCCTGCTCCAGCGCTGCCTTTTGCCCGGCCAGCGCTTTAATCGCGTCCTCCGTCTCGGCTCTGCATGTGTCCTTTAACTGTTCCTTAAGCTCCAGAATCCGCTTTTTCCCGGCCTCCTGCCGTTCTCCTATCTGAGCCAGGGTAAGCTCTGCAGCTTTTATGTCCTCGGAACGTGCGCGAAGCTCTGCTTCCCTTTGGGGGATTTCCCGCTCCAGCTGCTGTCTGCGCTCCTGCTTCTTGCGGTTTTCCTTAAGCTCCTCCTCCAGCTCACAAAGCCTTTCTTTCAGCTCCTCCTCAATGCTTTTCGATAACGCTTCGAATTCTGCCGGAGGAAGCAAAGACATGCTGCCGTATTGCGCCGTCAGCTCCGGTTTCACGGACGCCATGCTGTGAAACAGCCCTTCCGCCTTTTCCTGCTTTCTGCTTTTCATACCCTCCAGCTGCCGTTCCAGTGCATGCGTTTCCTTTTCGAGCGTCTCCTTTTGCTCTTCCTTTTGCTTTAAGCTGCTTTCTAATTGCAAGCGGTACTCGATTTGAAGACGTAAGGCTTCCTCACACTGCTTCAAACGGGCGCAGCCGTCTTTTATTCCGGACAGCGCCAACGCTTCGTCTGTCACCTGCCGTCCCGGGGCATACCGCTCTGACGCCGTCGGATCCGCCACAGGCCGGTCTGCCTCCGGCAAGCCAGCTGTGTACTGCTGTAAAGTAAGCCGCACCTCCTCCCGCCGGATAAACGCCTCCGCTGCGGCAAGGCTTTCTTCTGCCTGCTCTTTATACCTGCCAATCTGATTTTTTTGTACCTTCGCCTGCCCGCTTAAATCTGCCGCACGCTTCTGGCCCTGCGCAATCTGCTCCTTTAGCAAAAGCAGCTTTTCCTCGGCCTGTGCCGCTTCGCATTCCAGCTGCTCGAAACGCTTTTTGTCTGCCAAAGCCTTTTGATAGCCTGCCTGCGCCGTTTCCAGGCTCTGTTTTAAACAGGCTTCTCTTGCCTCATCTGTTTCTTCAACGCTGTCCGGAAGCTGCATATGCAAAAGCAGCTCCTCCCACTGCCTGTTTTTTTCCGACAGCCTGCCTTCCGCTGCCGCAAGCTCCTGCTCCTGCTTTGACAGCCGGGCGTTAAAGCTCTTCTGCCTGTCCTCTTCCCGTTTGATCTGCTCATCCAGCTCTGTTTTTCGGGCAGATTCCTTTCTTGCCTGCTCCAGCTCCGTTTTGATACTCTGCTGCTCGGCTTTCAGCTTTCTGTTTCGCTCTGCCATTTGCTCTGCGGCATTTCCCGCCCGTTCATCGCCCGAAATCCGTTTTGTCTGTAAGTCAAGCTCCTGCTTTTGCCCCTCTATCAAGGTCCGGATATGACCCGCCCTTGTACTGCACTGCACCGTTTTTTCCTGCGCTTTTGCAAGGCGCGTTTTCTGCCTGTCCAGCTCGCTCTTTTGCGGTACGGCTTCCGGAATCCGGGCAGGCCTCGGATGGTGCTTAGAGCCGCAGACCGGACAGGGCTCTGCCTCCTTAAGCCTTTCGGCCAAAAGCCCTGCCTGCGCGTCCAAAAACCGTTTCTCCATATCCGCATAGGCCTGCTCCGTCTGTTCCTTCTGCACTGCTGCTTTGCGGTACTCCTCCTGCGCAAGGGCCAGCTCCTCCTGCCGCCTTTCCAAGGCCTGCATGGCGCCCTCCCATGCCTCAAGCTCCCTGCGCTGCTCCGTGCAGTCCCGCTCCTTTTGCTCGAGCTTTCGAATCCGTGCTTCCGCGCCCGAAACGCGTTCCCGTTCGTTTTGCATCTGCTGTAAGCGCATTCTGTCCTCTTCTGCTTTTCGACGCATATTTTCACATTCCAGCCTTTGTGCCCCGGCCTCCTCCCACAGCCTGCCGCGCTCTTTTTTCTGCGTGTCAAAATTCAGCAGGCGTTCACGCGCCCTTTGCAGAATCTGGCCGCATTTCACTTCCTCCTCCCCGGCGTTTTTTAACGCATCCTGCCCGGCTTTTCTGTTTGCCTCTTCTTCTTTTTGTTCGCGCTCCTGCTCTTCCAGCCGTTTTTGCCGCTGCTCCTCCTTCTGCTGCTGCCCTTTCGTACCGTCATAGGCCTCGGTTTCCTTTTGCAGGCTTTCTCCCAGCCCATACAGCTCCTGGTACAGTCCCTTTGCTTCGGCAAGCAGCGCATCCTGTTCTTTTCGCGCTTCGATCCGGCTTTTACAGGTACGGATATCTGTATCCAGCGTTTGAAGCTCCGCCTGTTTCGCGGCGATTTTCTCCCCGGCCTCCTTTTGCTTTTTCGCTTCCTCGAAATACCCCTCTCTCTGCCGGCACAGATTCCGCTGATCCCGCAGCACGCCTCTTTGCTCCTGCTCCAAACGCTCCTTTTCTTCCCCCGCAGGCGCAAGCTCCCTGAAACGCTCCTGCCGGATCAAAAGTCCCTGCTCGAGCTCTTCCTTTTTCTCCAGCAGCAGCTTCCTTTGCTCCTCCTTTTGGCGAAAGTCTTCTTCCTCCATTGTCTGCTCCAGGTATTCTTTCTCCAGACGCGCAAGCCTGTCCAGATTTTTCTGCTGCTCGTTTATCTGCTGTGTCAGCTGCGCACACTGCCCCGCATTTTGCTTTGCCTGTGCAAAATTCTCTTCTGCCTTTAAAAACTGCGGCTTGTACGCTTCGAATTCCTTTTGGCTCTCCTTGAGGCGTGCTTCCTGCTCTTTGATTTTGTGCAGGTTTCCAATCAGCTGGTCGGCCTTCTGGATCTGTTTTTCCCGTTCCTCAATTTCCCCGTCCAGCACTTTTAGCTCATCTTGCTCTGCGCCGCACAGCTCTATCAGCAGCTCTAAGCCCTCCCCGATTCTGCCGTCAAATTTTTCCTTCTTCAGCTGACGGATTTTGATTGCGGCAGGCGTATCTTCCGCGCAGGAAATCCCGTCCATATACTGATGTATGCTGCGCCGCAGCTCGTCATATTCCTTCCACTGACTCTTCTTGGCAGCAGAGAGCTTATCCTGAATTCTCTGATAGCAGCCGGTATCAAATATCTGCCGGAAGATACTGCCGCGCTCCTCCGTTCCGGCCAGCAAAAGCTTCTGAAAATCCCCCTGCGCTATCATGGCAATCTGTGCAAACTGCTTCCGGTCTAAACCTAACAGCTCCGTGACAGCCCTGGTCACCTCTTTTGATTTGGTCACCGGCTGGCGTGCGTCCGGAAAAATCAGTTCCGCGTCCGCCCTCTGCAGCGTGAATCCGGTCCCCCTTCCCTTTGGCCGCATATATTCCGGATTGCGCCTGACGCGGTAGCGCTTTCTGCAGTAATCGAAGGTAAGCTCCACATAGGTAGGCACCTCGGCCCTCGCATATTTACTGCGAAACATATCCGAACGACGCACATCGCCGCTGGCTTCTCCATACAGCGCAAACGCAATGGCATCAAAAATCGTCGTTTTGCCTGCTCCGGTATCCCCGGTAATCAGATACAGCCCCTGGCCGCCCAGCCTTTCAAAATCAATGGTTATTTCCTCCGCGTACGGCCCAAACGCGCTTATGGTGAGCTTTACCGGTTTCATCCTATTCCTCCGTTCTTAAAATCCCCGACCTGTTCCATCAGCTGTCTGATATATTCGGCCTGCACGCCGCTCATCGGCACATTGTTCTGCAGCTCATAAAATTCCGCAAACAGCTCTGCTCCGGACTTTCGTTCTACATCCCGAACTGCCTCAATCTCCCTGCTCTGCCGTGTCCTGCTGTTGTCGTATTCCAGACGCATCAGGTTCGGGTAAATAATGCGCAGCTTCTGCATGCCGTCCGGCACATCCTCCTCGTCGGTCAAAGTCACCCTGATATAATCCTCCGTATTCGTCCCCTCATAAAACGGCCGTGCCGTCACCTCCAGATACGTTCCCCGAATTTCGCGCATGTCCCGCAGCGGAGTCATCGGAACGGTATCAATTGTAATCTGCCCCTTTTCCTTTAACTCCACGACAGTCACGGATTTTTGCTGTTTTGCTTCGGAAAACGAATATTTTAACGGCGTTCCGCAGTAACGCACGGTCTCTCTCCCTACCGACTGCGGGCTGTGGATATGGCCAAGCGCCGTATAATCAAATACGTCAAACAGTCCGGCGTCCACCTGATCGAGCCCTCCGACCATCACCTCCTCCGATTCGCAGCGCCCGGCGCCTGTGACAAACTGATGGGCGACTAAAATATTGCGTTCCAAAGGATCGGCATGCAAGCGTTCCACAGCCGCCTGTACGGCGTCCTGATAGCTTTCGGGCAGCTCCCTGTCCGTTTTTCCCTCTAAGGCGTGACGTACGGACGCAGGCTTTAAAAAGGGCAGCAGGTAAATGTGAAGCCTTCCATAGCAGTCCTCTAAGGTAATTTTCGAAACGGATCCGTCGTAAACCGGGGAAACATAGACGTCCGAACGGCTCATTAAGTGCGCTCCGAATGCAATCCGCTCCGCAGAATCGTGATTGCCGCTTATGGCAAATATCTTTTTTTTCTGATCGGCCAGCCCGGTTAAAAAGCGGTCGAACAGCTGCACCGCTTCTGCGGACGGAACCGTTTTGTCGTAGATGTCGCCGGCAATAAGGATACCGTCTGCCTGGCTGTCCTCCGCAATTTTTTGTATCTGGTTTAAAATGTACGCTTGATCCTCTATCATAGAAAATTCGTTGACGCGCTTTCCGATATGCAGATCGGAAATGTGAAGAAATTTCATGGTACCCCCCTTTATCTCTATGTATTTTTGCTTCATTATACAATGCGGCCTTTCCATTTGTAAACCGGTATATAGGTATATTCTTTCATACATATTGTCTCTCAAAATTCTAATTTTTCTGTTCCCCCGCTTTTTTTGAAAAATCTTCTGTAAAACGTCTTCCGGCTCAAATCATGCGTTTACCGTGAGCAGAATCCCCCTTCTGATTGACGCTAAAATCCTGATATGTTATTCTGATAAAAACACTCTGTTTCTTTCCTCATCCAAGGAGGCCGCCATGCAGATAAAAAGCCTTGATATCCACAATTTCAAATCGATCCGCCGCATGCAGATTTCAGATATTGAAAACGCATTGATTTTAGTCGGCCAGAACAACACCGGAAAAACAACCGTCTTAGACGCCGTGCGGGCAGTCGGCGGTGTTTATTCCATCCGGCCGGAGGATTTTAATGAGGAGGGAGCAAACATAGAAATCGGCGTATCGATCGAATATACCGAAAAGGATTTAGAGCATCTTAAGAATGCCGGCCTTGTCAGCAGCTATCACCGGTTTGACGCATGGCTGGAGGATTTTTGCAGAAAGCTGCCCTCGTATCAGGACGGGCTTTTAACCTTTACCTTCGTCGCAAACTTAAGCGGATCCATCCGGTATCAGGACGCCTTCTCCAGGCATAACAGCTACATCCCGGAGCTTCTGCCCAAAATCTATAACCTGGACACCGAACGGAATTTAAAGCAATTAGAGGAAAACCTGATTCTGCTGCAGGAGGACGAGCTCATCAAACAGATGCGTTCCGACTGCTGCCTGTTCGAAGCCTCCAAGAAATGCCGGCACTGCTTTTCCTGTATGGGGCTCATCAAACAAAAAAATCCGGACGATTTAAACGCGTTTGTAGCCGAAAGGCTCTTAGATTACAAATTATACCAGCTCAATCTGGATTCCTTTGCCAAAAAGGTAAATGAAAACTTCCACAAAAACGGCGGCATAGAAGAAATCCGCTATTCCATGAACCGGGATATGGAACGGATGCTTCAGGTAACGACAGAGATTCATCATCCGCTGCAGCTTGTCACACGCCCCATTGGACGCCTGGGAAAAGGCATGCGCAGCATTTATATGCTCTCTTTGCTGGAAACCTATACCCAGTCAGAGGACTCTGTTCCGTGTATCATTCTGGAGGAGGAGCCGGAGATCTTTCTGCATCCGACCCAGCAGAAGACCTCCGGCGATCTGTTATACCAGCTTTCCAAGAAAAATCAGGTCATCTTTTCCACGCACTCGCCGAATCTTCTGGCCAATTTTACCACCCGCCAGATCCGGCAGGTCACTCTGGACGAAAAGGGCTACTCCACCATCCGGGAAAAAACGGATATCAGCGTCATCTTAAATGATTTGGGCTATACCGCCAGCGATTTGATGCATGTGAACTTTGTATTTATCGTGGAGGGAAAGCAGGATAAATCCCGGCTTCCGCTTCTTCTGGAAAAATACTATTCCGAAACCCTTGACGAGGACGGAAACCTCTTCCGGATCGCCATTTTAACTACCAACAGCTGCACGAATATCCGAACCTACGCCAACCTGAAATACATGAACCAGATCTATCTGAAGAATCAATTTATGATGATCCGGGACGGCGACGGGAAAAATCCCAAAAAGCTAAAGCGCCAGCTGTGCAGATATTACAAGGAGCGGAATCTGCAGGACGCAGATACGCTGCCGCGGGTTACAAAGAAAAACGTACTGATTCTCAAATATTACTCCTTTGAAAATTATTTTCTGAATCCGAACATCATGGCGCAGCTTGGGATTGTAGAATCGGAGGAGGCCTTTTATGAGATTCTGCTGGAAAAATGGAAAGCGTATTTTTACAAGCTGAGCAGCGGCCGCCACCTGACCGAGGTAATCGGCCAGGATTTGCAGACGGTGGAGGACGTCAGGCTGCATTTGGAGGACATCAAGCGCTACGTCAGGGGACATAATCTCTTTGATACCTTCTACGGAAGATACCACCGACAGGAAACAGAGGTTCTGCAGGCCTATATCGATCTGGCGCCCCGGGAGGAATTTGCCGACATTCTGGATGCAATCGACAACTTTGTCTATTTTGAAAGCCGGCGGAAATTAACGCATGAAAGCAATGACGGCAGGCGCTGACAGGCCCGCTTGGCTTGTTTCACCCTTCAAACACGCTCTAAGCCGGCAAATGCAGCTCCCTCGTCCCAACTCTTTTACGAAAGCGCACATCATGCTCCACGACAAGCATCGTCGGCTGATACTCCAGAATCAGCTCCTCAAGCTGCATACGCGAAAATACGTCGATATAATTGAGCGGCTCATCCCAGATGTACAGATGAGCCGGCGTCATCAAACTCGCCGCTAACAGCACCTTTTTCTTCTGTCCCTGCGAAAGCTCCTCCATGCGTTTCAAAAACTGCGCCCGCTCTAAGCCCAGCTTTTGCAGCAGCGTATAAAACAGAGCTTCCTTTAGCCCGCGGCCTTCACAAAACGTCCTCATGTCCCCTTTCAGAAAATCCGTATCCTGGCTGACATAGGACACGATCAGCCCTGTTCCTGTTTTGAGCTCTCCCGACACCGTAATCGGACCATCCGGCTCTGTTCCCTGCGCCATCAGCAGCGCCTTCAAAAAGGTCGATTTTCCGCATCCGTTACTGCCATGCAGAAAAACACGCTCTCCCCGCATCAGTTCAAACGTAACATCCCGCAGTACCTCCGGATTCCCATTGGCATATCCAATCTTCAAATTCCTGCCATAGACAAGCCGCTCACTATGGTAGGTCTGCGGATTCAGCTTCAGCCTCCCGGGACGTTCCAAATCCGCTAACAGCCCTTCTTTTTCGGCTATTTCACGCGCGATCCGCTTTTCATACTGCTTGACGCGCTTATTCATCTTTTTGGTCTTTGCGCCGATATAAGCTCTGGCTCCAAAGGGCCTGTCGTGCTCCTTAATGGGATCTCTTCCAATTTTTACCTGTTCACTTGCGGTCGCCCATCTGCTGCTTTTATCTGCAGCTTTTTTTAACGCGGAAATCTCCTTTGCATGCTTTTCGTTTTCCGCTTCCGCGAACTGATCCTTACGCCTCTTATTTTCCCACCAGCTTGAAAAATTTCCGCTCTGCACCTCTATCGACCGGCGGTTTAACACCAGCACATGATCGATACAGGCGTCCAGCAGATCCCTGTCATGAGACACCAAAATAAAGCCTTTTTTTCCGCTTAAATACCTCCTGACCTGCTTTCGCGATTCCTGGTCAAGATGGTTCGTGGGCTCATCTAACAGCAGAAATTCCTGCTCCCCCGAAAACAGGACTGCCAACAGCACCCTCGTCCGCTCCCCGTGGCTTAAGGACGAAAACGGACGATACAAAAGCTCTGCCGGCGTCTGTAATTCTGCCATCTCACAGAGCACCCGCCATTCCTCGCAGCCCGGCTTAAGCTGCAGAAGCCAGTCCGAAGCGCACCGATCCATCATCTCTTCCGTAATCCGGTACGGAAAATAATCAAACCGAACGGATGCCGTGATGGCTCCGCGGTATTCGTATTCTCCCAGCAGCAGCCTTAAAAAGGTCGTTTTCCCCTTTCCGTTCCTGCCGATAAAGCCCAGCTTCCAGTCCGTGTCCACGGAAAAAGAAACCTTTTCAAAAACCTCGTCACAGCTTCCTTCATAGCCGAAGGTAAGCTCCGTCACCTGAATCTGAGACATATGCGTTCCTCCCATCTCAAATGCCCACGCTGCCTGGCGGCCGGTTGGATTTTGCACTGCCCTTCTTTTTTCCGCACAAAAAAGAGAGGTGATGCGAACATAACCTACCTTTGGCAACATGGAATCAAGCAGCACCAAACGTCCTGCAAAATCATCTCTTACCATGTTTCAAAAGCAGATTAATTCTTCATCCTTTCACCTCTCTCGTCTTTTCTGAACACTATGATAGCACAGATACGGCGGATATGCAAGAAATTTTTACCGTTGTAACAATTGTCCACTCCGGCACATTTTTTCAAATCCGGCATACGATATGATAAATCACGTTTTCACCGGGAGACTTCCCCATGAACGCTTTCCACTATAATTACGCCGTCATCGGCGGCGACCTGCGCCAGGTATACCTCGCCGCAGCGCTTTCCCGCAAGGGCTATTCGGTATGCCAGTATGCCCTCTGCCGCCCGTTAGAACAGGTCTGCCCGGCTTCGGATGCAGAGGCGGTATTCTCTGCCCCTTCCTTTGAGGATGCCTGCCGGAATGCGGCCTGCATCGTATGTCCTGTCCCATTCAGTAAGGACGGTATCTTTTTAAACCAGAACCGCTCCAAAAAAAATATACCCCTGCAGCAGCTTCTTTTGCACCTTACGCAAAACCAGCGCCTCTTCGCCGGATGCATTCCGGACGAATTTCGTTCCGCCGCCCTGAAAAAGGGCATTTTTCTCTTTGATCTGATGGAGGATACGGTTTTATCCCACTTTAACAGTATTGCAACGGCGGAGGGCGTGCTGTGCGAGGCCATCCGCATCAGCCCATGCAATCTGCACGCCGGCAAATGCGCGGTGCTCGGCTACGGAACCTGCGGACGCACCATCACGGACCGCTTAAAGCGGATGTACGGCTATGTATCCGTTGCCGCCGCGCCTGATGCAGAACGCGCACAGGCAGCGGTGATCGCAGATGAAGTACTGGAGCTTAAGGCCTGCCTCCTTCAGATTAGCGCATACGATTTTATCTTTAACACCATTCCGTCCGTGTTTCTCACCCGGGACGTTTTAAGCCGCGTTAAGCCCTCCGCTGTTATTTTGGATATTGCCTCCTATCCGGGCGGCGTGGATTTTGAGGCCGCAAGGGAGCTCTCCGTCAACGCCCTGCCCTGCCCCGGCCTTCCGGGCAAATATGCGCCTCTTTCCTCTGCAAAGGCCATTTTAAGCTGCATGGAACGGACCAAAACAAATTTTGAAAGGAGTTCATCATGTCTTTAAAAGGAAAACACATTGGAATTGCCTTTACCGGCTCATTTTGTACGTATGAAAAGGTATTTATGGAGCTTGAAAAGCTGGCTGCCGAGGAAGCCGTTGTACAGACTATTTTTTCGGACGCGGCACAGACCTTAAACAGCCGTTTCGGAAACGCTGCCGATTTTATCCGAAAAGCAGAAGAAATTACCGGCGTCAAACCTATGCTCACCATTCCGCAGGCCGAGCCCATCGGCCCCAAAAGCCTGTTAGACATTTTGGTCATCTTCCCCTGCACCGGCAATACCATTGCAAAGCTTGCCAACGGCATTACAGATACCCCGGTGCTGATGGCGGCAAAGGCGCACCTTCGGAACAACAAGCCTCTTTTGATTTCGATTTCTACCAACGATGCCCTTGGTATGAATATGAAAAATATCGGCATGCTCTTAAACAGCAAGCACATTTATTTCATCCCCTTCGGGCAGGATAACCCGGAGAAAAAGCCCAATTCCATGATTGCGCATACCGATCTTTTGATCCCGTCCATTGAAGCCGCGCTCTCAGGCAGGCAGTACCAGCCGATTATCCGTTGATTTTTTGCAATACATCAAAAAAGGAGGACTCCCTATGTGTGGAATTGCCGGTTTTTGTAACCCCGAAATGGATTATACCAGAGAAAAAAGCAAATGGCGGAGCGTTTTAACGCATATGAACCAGGTACAAAGGCGCCGCGGCCCAGACGGCAGCGGCACCTATCTCGCCCCGTCCTGCGGCTTTGCCCACGTCCGGCTGAAAATCATTGACCTCTACACCGGGGCGCAGCCCATGGTACGTTCGCAGGACGGGCATGAATTTGCCATTGTATTCAACGGCGAAATTTACAACATGAACGAGCTGAAGGCAGAGCTTACCGCCGAAGGGGCTTCCTTTGAAACCACAAGCGACACCGAGGTGATCCTTGTCGGCTTTATGCGCCACGGCAAATCCTTTATCCAAAAGCTCAACGGCATATTTGCAGCCGCCCTGTGGGATTCCTCTGCGCAGAGGCTGTATCTGTTCCGCGACCGTCTGGGCGTCAAGCCGCTGTTTTATACCAAAAAAGAAAATACCTTCCTGTTTGCCTCCGAGATAAAAGGGCTGTTTGCCTATCCCGGTGTGGAAGCCGTTTTAGACCACGACGGCCTGTGCGAAATCTTTGCGCTGGGACCTGCAAAATCTTACGGAAAAGGGGTTTTCAAAGATATTTTTGAGGTGCTTCCCGGACATTTTATTACCATCGGCCCTTCTTCCTTTACGGACGAGGCTTACTGGACCTTACAAAGCCGCCCGCACACGGATTCCCTGTCCGAAACCATCGAAAAAACCGCATGGCTGTTAGAGGATGCCGTAAAGAAACAGATGCTTGCCGATATCCCGATCAGCACCTTCCTTTCCGGCGGCATTGACAGCAGCCTTGTCACAGCCATCTGCGCAAAGGAGCTGAAAAAGCAGGGAAAGCAGTTAAATACCTTTTCCTTTGACTTTACAGGCAATCAGAAGTATTTTCAGTCCAATGCCTTCCAGCCCAGCCAGGATCGCCCCTTTGCCGAACAGATGGTTGCCCACTGCGGCACGAACCACCGTTTTCTGGAATGCGGCAACGCAGAACAGCTCAAATGCCTTTATCTTGCCGTAAACGCCAGAGACTTACCCTGTATGGCGGACGTGGAATCCTCTATGCTTTATTTCTGCTCCCGGGTTGTCCCCTACAACAAGGTGACGCTTACCGGAGAATGCGCAGACGAAATTTTCGGCGGCTATCCCTGGTTCCACAGCAAGGCCGCCTTTGAAACCAACGCCTTCCCGTGGTCGCCGGATATGGCTCCCAGGCAGGTGCTTTTAGACGACGCGCTGATCCGGGATTTGCATATGGAGGAATACGCTAAGGCTGCTTATGAAAAAACCATCCACGAAACGCCTGTGCTGCCGGAGGATACGCCGGAGGAGAAGAGACGGCGGGAAATCGCCTATTTGAACCTGCGCTGGTTTATGGTCACGCTTTTGGATCGGATGGACCGCACCAGTATGTACAACGGATTGGAAGCCAGAGTTCCCTTTGCGGATCACCGGATTGTAGAGTATGTCTTTAATGTGCCCTGGGAAATGAAGTGCCCGGACGGTATTGTAAAGGGGCTTTTGCGGCATGCGGGGGAGAACTATCTTCCGAAGGATATTTTGTGGAGGAAGAAAAGCCCTTATCCAAAGACGTATGATCCGTCTTATGAGCAGCTGTTGGGAAAACAGCTTAAGGAGGTGCTTTCTGT
>CANDKL010000012.1 GCA_947385255.1 uncultured Roseburia sp.
TCGGCTCCAATAAAGGCCTTGCTACCCGCGAATTCATTCAGATTTTAATTGATGAAATTGAGCTTCCGATTATTGTAGACGCCGGAATCGGCAGGCCGTCCCAGGCATGTGAAGCCATGGAAATGGGTGCGGCCGCCATTATGGCAAACACGGCCCTGGCTACTGCGGGCGATCTTCCTATGATGGCGGCCGCATTCCGCAGATCCATCGAAGCCGGGCGACTTGCATACCTCTCCGGCTTAGGACGCGTACTCTCCCGCGGCGCTTCCGCTTCGGATCCTCTGACCGGATTTTTACACGATTAAGGAGGCCCTCCCATGCAAAACCAGTTTTTTATTGATTCCAATCAGTTATCGCAGGAGGCGCTTGCAAAAAAGCACCGCTTAGAGCACGATCCCGCCTCCCGCAAAAACCACATGGCATACCTGCCGGGCATGGAGCAAATCCAGTCCGACCTTGCAGGCAAGGTCCTTTCGCAAATGGACGCATTCGACTACAGCCGCTACACGGCAAAAGATGTACAAGCCGCTCTGGAGCATCCCTCCTGCAGCATTGAAGATTTGAAAGCGCTCCTCTCTCCGGCAGCGGAGCCGTTTTTAGAGCAGATGGCCTCACGGGCGCATTTAGAAACCCAAAAGCACTTCGGCAATACCGTTTACCTGTTCACACCGCTTTATATCGCCAATTACTGTGAAAACTACTGCGTTTACTGCGGCTTTAACTGCTACAACCACATCAGCCGGATGAAGCTTACCCTGGAGCAGATAGAACACGAAATGAAAATCATTGCCGATTCGGGCATGGAGGAAATTTTAATTCTCACCGGGGAAAGCCATCATATGAGCGACATTTCCTACATTGGAGAAGCCTGCAGGCTAGCCCGGAAGTATTTCCGCATGGTCGGGCTGGAAATTTACCCGGTCAACACCGACGATTACCGCTATCTGCACGAATGCGGCGCCGATTACGTCACGGTGTTCCAGGAAACCTATGATACAGACAAGTACGAAACGCTGCACCTGCTCGGGCATAAGCGCGTCTGGCCTTACCGTTTTGACGCACAGGAGCGGGCGCTTAGAGCCGGTATGCGCGGCGTCGCATGCTCCGCCCTGCTCGGCCTTTCCGATTTCCGCAAGGACGCCCTGGCAAGTGCGCTGCATGTATACTATCTGCAGCGCAAATATCCGCAGGCAGAACTGTCCCTCTCCTGCCCCCGCCTGCGCCCGATTATCAATAACGATAAAATCAATGCATCAGATGTTCATGAGACGCAGCTCTGCCAGATTTTATGCGCCTACCGGATTTTCCTGCCCTTTGTCGGCATCACAGTATCCTCCCGTGAAAGCGCCTCCTTCCGCAACGGCATCGTCAAAATCGCCGCGACAAAGGTTTCTGCCGGCGTTTCCACCGGAATCGGCGATCATGAAAGCAAATACACCGGAAAGGAGCAGGTCGGCACAAGCGGCGATGAACAGTTTGAAATCAACGACGGCAGAAGCTTAGAGACGATGTATCAGGACATTGCCGAAGAAGGCTTACAGCCTGTGCTGAATGACTACCTCTATGTCTGATCTCATCTGCGTCACCAACCGGACGCTTTGCAAAACAGACTTTTTAGTACAAATCCGCCGCATTGCCGCCGCCGCGCCCAAAGCGATCCTGCTGCGGGAAAAGGATCTGCCGGAGGAGGAATACCGGCTCCTGGCCCGGCAGGTGATGGAGCTCTGCCGGCCCTATCACGTACTTTGCATCCTCCACACCTTTACAAATACCGCCATGCAGCTGCACGCGGATGCGCTGCATCTGCCCCTGCCCCTGCTGCGGGAAACGCCTCGGGCCAAAAGGGCCTGCTTTTCGCATTTAGGCGCCTCCTGCCACTCCGTCGAAGAGGCTTTAGAGGCCGAAGCCTTAGGCTGTACCTACCTCACTGCCGGACATATTTTTGCAACTGACTGCAAAAGGGGCGTACCGCCCCGCGGCCTTTCCTTCCTTCAGGAGGTATGCCGCTTCGTACACATTCCGGTCTACGCCATCGGCGGCATCAATGACGAAAACTGGCTGTCCGCCCTGCACGCAGGCGCCGCAGGCGCCTGCATCATGAGCGGCTCCATGACACATGAAAATCCGGCCGTATATTTCAGACGCTTTATCTGAAACAGCCAAAACCCAGGAAGCAAAGGAACGACACATGAAAAAAAACACCGAAAAAACAAATGTCATGCGCCTGCTGGATCAAAGGAACATTCCTTACACCAGCTACTGCTACACAGATACCGGCGTCATCAGCGGCATAGAGGTAGCAACTGTTCTGCACCAGAATCCGGCGCAGGTATTCAAAACACTGGTGACTGCCGGAAGCTCCAAGAACTACTATGTATTTCTGGTTCCGGTCTGTAAAGAGCTGGATTTAAAAAAAGCCGCCAAAGCGGTTTCAGAAAAAAGCATCCATATGCTCAAATCCAAAGAGCTTCTGCCGCTGACCGGATACGTCCACGGCGGATGCTCTCCCATCGGAATGAAAAAACAGTTTCAAACCATCGTCGATCGATCCGCCGCAGGCTTTGACACCATCATTTTCAGCGGCGGCAAAATCGGTTATCAGGTGGAAATTTCCTTTGATGCTTTAAAAAAGCTATGCAAAGCAGAGCTATACGATATCGTTGCCGAAGATTCCGAATAAAAAAGAAAGCGGGTACCAGAATGAAATTGAACCCAGACAGCCTACGGCTTTACGTTGTAACCGACCGTTCCCATACCGATCGGCAGACCTTCCTTTCACAGGTCGAATCAGCTCTTGCAGGCGGCGCTACCTGCCTGCAGCTTCGCGAAAAAAAACTGTCCGAAGCAGAATTTACCGAAGAGGCCGTCCAGATCAAAGCGATCTGCGAGCGTTATCAGGTGCCTCTTATCATCAACGACAGCTTAACCGTCGCTTTCAACAGCCGTGCCGACGGCATCCATGTCGGCATCGAGGATTGTCCGGTCGATAAAATCCGCAGACTTGCCGGCGATGATTTTATCATCGGCGCAACTGCCAAAACTATCGAACAGGCAAAAAAAGCCGAAGCAGACGGCGCCAATTATCTGGGCGTCGGAGCAGTTTTTCCTTCTCCAACCAAAACGAACGCGATTCGGATTACCACAGAGGATTTAAAAGCTATCTGTGCCTCGGTATCCATTCCGGCAATTGCAATTGGGGGGATTACGCACGATAACGTATCTTTGCTGCGCGAAAGCGGAATCTGCGGAATTGCTGTGGTGTCTGCGGTATTTTCTGCAAAAGACATCCGTAAGGCGGCACGGAAGCTAAAAGAAGAGACTTTGTTGTTATAGGGAGTAGAGGGATAAAAAGAGAGGAGACAAAACCCATGAAAACCACTCTTACGATTGCCGGCAGTGATTCCAGCGGCGGCGCCGGAATCCAGGCCGACCTTAAAACCATGACGGTAAACGGCGTATTTGCCATGAGCGCCATCACCGCTCTGACCGCGCAAAATACTACCGGTGTTACGGATATCCTGGAGGTTCCTCCGGATTTCCTCAAAGCCCAAATCGAAGCCGTCTTTTCCGACATTCCGCCCCATGCCGTCAAAATCGGCATGGTTTCTTCCGGCCGTCTGATCGAAACCGTCGCGGACTGTTTGACGGCCTTCCAGGCCTCCCATATCGTCGTCGATCCGGTCATGGTTTCTACCAGTGGGGCAAGGCTCATAAATGAGGATGCCATTGCCGTCCTAAAAGACCGGCTGCTTCCCCTTGCCGAACTCGTCACGCCCAATATACCCGAAGCCGAGGTTCTCTCCGGTATCTCGATCCACGAAGAAGCCGATATGGAACGGGCCGCATCGCTCATTGGAAACGCTTATGGCTGCGCCGTCCTCTTAAAGGGCGGACACAGCAGAAACCACGCCAACGATTTACTGTATACCGGCGAATCAATCCAGTGGTTTCGGGGAAGGCATATCAAAAATCCCAATACGCACGGAACCGGCTGTACGCTGTCAAGCGCCATTGCGGCAAATCTTGCAAAAGGGTTTCCTGTCACGGAATCTGTGAAACGGGCAAAGGATTATATCTCCGGCGCTTTAGAGGCCATGCTGAATCTCGGCAGGGGAAGCGGCCCGATGAACCATGGCTTCTGTTTAAGCGGGGAATATGTGAAAGGGCCAGACTGCTGACCTACCAAACCAACTTAGATGCAACAAAAAAGAATCCTGCCAAATGCAGGATTCTTTTTCTTTTCTATCTTACTTATTTTGCAGACGCATCTGCAATCTTATTCTTCCCAATCTTTCTCTTAAACTCAAACCACAGCTGTGTAGCCACACAGATCGAGGAATAAGAACCACTGATCAAACCAACCATCAGCGGCAGGGAGAAATCACGGATGGTTGCCACACCCAAAAGCCAAAGCATAAATACCATAACAAATGTTGTAATAGATGTATTGATACTACGGCTTAAGGTCTGTGTCAGGCTCAGGTTCGCAACCTCTGTTAAGCCTGCCGCATCCTTCACCTTCTTCGCCTTCATATTCTCTCGGATACGGTCGAAAATAACGATTGTATCGTTGATGGAATAACCGATAATGGTCAGCATACAGGCAATAAAGGTATTCCCTACGGAAATGCGCAGTACGGCATAGCAGGTAAGCACAACCAGTACGTCATGCACCAGGGCTAAAATGGCGCTGACTGCAAATCTGGCGTCGCTGAAGCGGAACCAGATGTAAATCAGCATGCAGACAACTGCAATTAAAACGGCCTTGATAGCGTCTGCACGCATCTCGGAGCTGACTGCGGAGCTGATGCTCTCGGATTGAATTTCATCCTCGTTAATTCCATATTTCTCAATAAAGGTCTGGTTTAATTCTTCACGCTCTGCAAGCGTCAGTGTACGGGTTTTGAAAATAATCTGGTTCGTACCCTGTACCTGCGTTGTCTGTACGTTACTGTCTCCGGTTATGCCTTCCACCAGAGGAACCATTTCTTCATCAATCTGCTCTACCGTATAACTTTCTTCAAACGGCATTGTGGTTGAGGTACCGCCGATAAAATCCAAGCTGTAATTTAACGCGTTGCCGCCCGCGCTGTTGATACCCATTGTAACTAACCCTGCCGCAATGACAACTACAGATATCGCGAAGAAAATAAGCCTGCGCTCAATCAGATGGAACGGCTTGAAGGTCTTCCCTTTTCCGAAATATTTCTCATCCTTTAAGCCGATGGCAAACAATGCGTTCAAAATCAGCCTTGTTACAACAAGAGCCGTAAACATAGAAAGAATAATACCGATTGCCAGTGTGCTTGCAAAGCCCTTTACCGAACCGGAACCCAGCAGAAACAGCACGGCCGCTGCAATCAATGTCGTTACGTTACCGTCAATGATAGCGGAAAGCGCTTTCTTAAAGCCGGTATCCATAGAGGTCTTTACGGATTTGCCGCTGGAAATTTCCTCGCGGATACGTGCGAAAATAATGACATTGGCGTCCACGGCCATACCAATTGAAAGGATAATACCTGCAATTCCAGGCAGCGTCAGTGTTACTTCAAATAAATACAGCGTTGCAATTACCATGCAGGTGTAAATTGCCAGTGCAATCGAAGCCGCAACACCCGGTATAAAATATACAATGATCATAAACAGCATCACAATAATAAGACCGATTGCCGCTGCCTTTAAGCTGGTAGAAATCGCCGCGCTTCCCAGCTGTGCGCCGACTACGTTGGAACGCAGCTCGCTGAGCTGCAGGGAAAGGGAACCGATACGGATATTCGACGCCAGACGCTCCGCCTCTTCATAGCTGCTGATCTGCGTAATCTGTGCATTCCCTCCGGTGATTGCCTGCTGTACGGTCGGGCTGCTGATCACCTGATCGTCATATACAATCGGAAGGTTGTTGCCGACATTTGCGGCCGTCATCTCTGCAAAGGCCTCTGCTCCTTCGTCTGTAAAGGTCAAATCTACTACAAACTCATTATTACCCATCTGATTCTGGATCGAGCCGGCCTGTGCATCTACAATCATATCGCCCGTCATAAAGGTCTCGCCCTCCGGCGTCTGGAATTCCAGGGAACCCGGCTTTCCAAGCTCCTCCAAGATGGTATTGGCATCGGTTACTCCCGGGATTTCAACGGTAATCCGATCGCCGCCTTCCTGATATACCACTGCTTCCGTGCTGTAGCCCTCCACACGCCTCTGCAGCTTGTAAATCGTATCGCTTAGCTGCTCTGCGGTCGGATTGGCATCCTCTACCTGGTATGTGATACTGACACCGCCTGCCAAATCCAGACCCAGCTTAATGCTCTTATCCTCTCCGATTCCGGTAGAAGAAAGAATAATGGACGCATAATAGGCAAGCCCTCCTAACACCAGGGCAATGACTAAAAGCATTGCCGTTCCCTGGCCCTTGTTGAAATTCTTCTTCATCGTTGTTTCTTCCTTTCTTTACTCTGTGTCAAGCGCTTCTGCCGCTTTGAGCATAATCGCACACTCGACCCGTTTTTTTTGTAATGCGCAGCCGATATCGTATGCATCGTGAATATCTCCATGGAAATTGTACGAATTGGCTGCGCAGCCGCCGCTGCAGTAAAACCGTGCAAAGCATTCCCGGCATTTCTCCTTCGCGTAGACGTTGCAGCCCTTAAACTCGTCCCGCAGCGCGATATTCGTTACGCCATCGGTGACATTTCCCATACAGAATTTCTCATTGCCTACAAACTGATGGCATGGATAGAAGTCCCCCCAGGGCGTCACTGCCAGGTATTCCGTTCCCGAGCCGCATCCCGAAAGCCGTTTTGCCACACAGGGACCGCCCTCTAAATCTATCATAAAATGGAAGAACAGAACATCGTCTCCCTGTTTATGCCGCTTTACCAGCTCTGCCGCAAGCTTATCATACTCCAAAAACAGCTTGGGCAAATCCTCCCCACGGATTGCATAATCGTCTGTTTCCTGCGCCACGACCGGCTCCACAGAAATCCTACGGAAGCCCAAATCCGCCAGATGCAGTACATCCTGCGAAAAATCCAGGTTGTGGTGGGTGAAGGTCCCCCTCACATAATAATCCTGCTGATTCCTGCTTTCCGCAAACCTCTGAAACTTCGGAACAATCCGATCATAGCTTCCGCTTCCATTTCGAAACGGGCGCATCTTATCGTTGACCTCTCTGCGGCCGTCTATGCTTAAGACGACATTTGCCATTTCCCGGTTCGCAAACTCCATAATCTCGTCATTTAACAGGACGCCGTTTGTCGTCAGCGTAAAGCGGAACCTCTTGCCATGCAGCTTTTCCTGCTGCCTGCCATATGCCACCAGATCCTTTACAACCTGAAAATTCAGCGTAGGCTCGCCGCCGAAGAAATCGACCTCCAGATTCCTGCGGCTGCCCGAATTCGCAATCAGAAAATCAAGCGCCGCCTTCCCCACCTCAAAGGACATAAGCGCCCTTCTTCCATGGTATTCGCCTTCCTCTGCAAAGCAGTATCGGCAGGCTAAATTGCAGTCATGCGCAATGTGCAGGCACAATGCCTTTACTACGGTCGGGCGCTCCTGGAAGACTTTAAAATCCTCCTCGTATTCGTCCTCCGTAAAAAGTGTTCCTTCCTTTTGTAAAGCGGCTACCTCCTCCATTGCTTCCGCAACCTCTGCTGTCCCATAAACCGGGCCAAGCCGCCTGAGGATCGCATCCTTTTCCTGCGACTCCCATAGTGCAGCCACATCATAAGCCGCATCGTCCATGACATGGACCGAACCGCTGTTTACATCCAGGACAATATTATATCCATTGTTCTTATACTGATGAATCACTGAAATTATCCCCTTTATCCTTCTTTGTTCGTTCCATATAAAACGTACAAATGACCGCACGCTGCGCGCACGGCCTGATTATGTAGCCTGATATGCCCCAACCAGAAAAACCCGGACCTTTCGGAAACACCAAAAAGCCGTTCCGTACGGGCCATACCGGTACACTGAGTTATCTGTGATTCTCGCAGGACTGATTCCCAACGGTGCAGGAAGTCTTGCATGCGGACTGACAGGATGTCTGGCACTCGCCGCAGCCGCCCTTCTTTACTGTGTTCTGCAGTTTCCGGGTGTTTAAGGTCTTTACATGCTTCATGGTAAAATCTCTCCTTTTTCTCAAATCTTTGGCGCCGGACGCTTCCGGCTGACACTTAAGGAGTATTATAGCACAAGTATTTTCATATGAAAAGCATTTTTTATACGAAATTATTTCCTTTTTAAAAATGGAAGGTCACGACTCCCATCTCCGGATCCTCCAGATAATAAATCGAAGAAATTCCCTCACAGTAATCCGCGATATGCTGTTCCTCTATAAAATACGCCTTCACCTGTTCGTAAATTTCTGCTGTTGCAAGCTTCACTGCAGCGCTATTCGCTCCGGCGTTCCATGCCTCTGCCAGCACGGCTCCGACTACATCCGGATTCCACTCTGCAAAATACCTGTTCTCCCGGACAAAGTAATTATCCTCTATGCTTGTGCATTCCGGCAAAGGAAAGCTCTCATCTGTCCTGTGCGTCCGCGCGATCTCCTCGGAGGTCACTGCCAGATAATTGTAATTGACATACTTTTCTATCTGGCTGGTCCGGTCCAGATACCTCGAATTCCCCCAGGTCGTATCCATATGGTAATAATTCCCGTCCAGGCACACCAGATTCCACGCGTGCGACTCCCCGCCGGCATTCCCGGTCACAATCACGCTCTGGATTCCCAAAAGATGCAGCAGGTACTGCGTACCGCACGCATAGCCCTGACACACGGTAGACCGGTTTAAAAAGGTACTGATAATATTCTGATTGTTCTCTGAAGCAGCATCATAATCCACATTTTGAACCAGAATTTCAAATACATATTTCGCCTTTGCATAATCCGAATCCACAATGGAAATTCCTGCCAAAAGCTCCTCGACAGACGCATCAATCTGCTGCTGGTATTGCTCCCGTTCCTCATAGGCCATCGTATATTTGGGCGTAAAATCCATGCCGATCAAATCACCGCCCCTGGTATACTGCGTATACACATAGCCCGACACCCAGAACAATCCGCCGTTGTCTGCGCACACCGCCTTGTACGCCTTTTCCAGCACATCTACATCCAGAGTAGACAGCTCTGCCTTTTCCCCATGCTCCAAAATCGCGGTCAGCACCTCATGATACACCTGCTTCGTTTCATCATCCAGAGTCTGATAGGCAAAATAACCGGTATAAAGCTCTCCTGCGTTTGCGTCCTCCTGTGCCCTCTGTGTCTCCTCCGGCGCCTCCTCCATATCCTCTGAGGCATCCTCTGTCTGCACAGGCGTCCGATCCTCCGGGCCGTCCGAGTCCTTTTTCTTTTTCACCCGCTTTTTCTGCTTCCGGGCAGTCCCGGACGTCGGCTCTGATTTTCCTTCCTCCTGAGAGATTTCTGTTTTTATGCTCTCCAGCCGCTCCAAAAGCCCGCAGCCAGACATAAACGCCGAAAGCCAGGCAGCCAGCAGCAACACAAAAAGCCTCTTTTTTATCCTGTTTTCCACCATATCCTCCATCTGATCTGTTCTTAACGGTAACGGTTTGACCTACAGCTGCAGGCTGGACGGTTACCGCAGTTATTCTTTATTTTACTATATTATTTGAAATTTTCCCAGCACATGTGTTAAAATACACATATATTTCAAAATTGAGGTGTTATATTTGATTTCATTAAAGCTGACCGATACCAAATCCTTTATGAACCAGCTGCTCTGCAGTGAAATTTTCGATCATTTTCTGATGCCGGAGGCTTCAATTACCAAGGACGCCTCCTTCACCATCGACGGACACATCCATCCGTCTTATTATTCCGAAGAAGCGTTAGAGGCAGAAGGCCTCTTAGGATACACCGTTCTTCCCTACGCCCGGCTGCGCCCTGTCTGCTACCAGCTAATCCGGGGCAAATATACCCCCGTACAATTCCGGTTCGTCCTGATGCTCTCCCCGGAAAATACCGCCAATGTGCTCAAAGGCTCCGGCAGCAGCTATACGATCCGGGATATCAGCGGTATGTTCTTAAATATTGCCTTCCGAAACGGACAGCTGACCATGACCACCGGTATTTCCTATACGATTTTCTCTGCGGATCAGACCCTGAACCGGGAATGGGACCTGCTTTTACAGCGGTTTCTGAACAAACATGCTATATCTTATGAAAAACTTTAAGCTTTTGCTTTACATTTCAAAAAGCTTATGCTATACTTGCGTCATGCACTTTGGATGCATAATTATAAAATATTTGGAGGTACGGATATGAATAAAGGTACAGTAAAATGGTTCAACAACCAGAAAGGATACGGCTTCATATCAGACGAAACCGGCAACGACGTATTCGTTCATTATTCAGGACTCAACATGGAAGGCTTTAAATCCTTAGAGGAAGGAGCTTCTGTTGAATTTGAAGTAGTGGACGGAGCAAAAGGACCCCAGGCAACGAACGTGACTGTAATATAATTGCTTGCCGCTTTTTAATCAGTGACTTTTCAACGTACCTTTTTCATAATGTTGTATATATTTTTCGATTATTTATGGATAAAGATAGTGGAACAGGAAAATGATTAAGCACAAGAGCCTGCCGATACGGCAGGCCCTTTTTTGCTTTGCCCTTTGCCTTGTCGGTTATCCCTTTTTCTTCCGGTTCCCAAACAGCATTCCGATTCCCGCTCCCGCAAAAATAAACAGATCCGACAGATTGAATACGAGCTTCGACAGGCATCCGCATCGGGACGGAATACTGATGTAATCGATCACATGTCCTGTTCGGATACGATCGCAGAAATTGCTCAGTCCGCCGCCCACCAGCATCCCCAGGGAAAGCTTAAGCCCGGTTCTGCCCTTTTTTTTAAGCAGCACCGAAAAGCCTGCCGCCGCTGCTGCCAGCAATACGCCCTGTACCGCCGTCACAGCCTCCGGACGGGATTTGAACATGCCAAATGCCGCCCCCTCGTTGTACCGTTTACGCAAAACAATTCTGCCGCCGCAGAGTTCCCTACGCTCATCGCTCTCCATTCTTTTATCTATGCGGCGCTTTAGGGCTCCGTCTACACAGAATATGACGGCCGGAACCGCCAGAAACACCTTTTTTCCATTTGAACCCATACCGTTACCTCCCTTTCTTCCTCGTATTGTATCGATAAATACGGTAAATATAATAGCCGATATCCAAAAGAATCCCGCCGAATAGAAAAAAGCTGTACGCCGCGTTGACCGCAATCCCCAGCACGTCGGCCGCAGACGGAATCACAATCCCCAGTATCAGCAGAAGCTTTATATTCCTGACCATGCGGATCGCATAGATCCGGATCGTTCCCTGCAGCAGTTCACTGTTCCGGCCGTTTAAAAGCTCCGGAAACACCTGCAATACCGTCAGCCCTGCATAAAGCAGCGCAGCAGAAAGCAGGTGATACGCCACCGTCGCAAAGCTGCTTTCATAAATATATCCATAGTATACCTGCAGCCCGAAAAACACCAGCAACGCAGCCACTGTCACAGCTTCAATTACCATTTCCCATATTTCCCATTCCCTTTTCGGCATACCGTACCCCATCCTTCCGGTGTATTATATTACCTCTCAATCTATTGTAACACATCTTCTTTTTACTCTTCAAGATTTACTTCAAATATGCTATACTTTACATACACAAATAGATAATAACCTATCAGTCCACCGAACAGAAAGGAGGTTTCTTACCTATGTATATACAATTAAACGGACAGGTTATCTACTATGAAAAACACGGAGAAGGTTCCCCTGTCATTTTAGTACACGGGAATCAAGAAACACATAAGATTTTTGATGTGCTGATCCCGAAGCTTTCCAAAAAGCACACCATATTTGCCATAGACAGCCGCGGGCACGGCTTCAGCTCTGCACCTGCCGAATACCATTATACCGATATGGCGGAGGACATTGCCGCCTTTGCCGCAGCGCTTGAGCTGATCCGGCCTGCCTTTTACGGCTTCAGCGACGGCGGCATTGTCGGGCTGATTGCCGCCGCTAAATACCCGGCCCTGTTCTCCGCCCTTGCCGTCAGCGGAGCAAATCTCACGCCCTCGGGCTGGAAGCTTTTTTCCAGGCTGTCCGTACAGCTGGACTATCTTAAGAAAAAGGATCCTCTGGTCCGCCTGATGCTAAAGGAGCCGCACATTACACGCGCCGAGCTTGCCAAAATCACAGTCCCTGTTTTGGTTCTGGCCGGCTCTAAGGACATTATCCGGGAGCGTGAAACCAGAAAAATCGCCGCATCTATCCCGGATGCCGTATTGAAAATACTGCCGGATGAAAATCATTTCAGCTATGTCGTACACAGCCCAAAGCTGTTTCCCCTGCTGGATGAATTTTTTTCTGCGCATTGTTACTAAAATGTGCTACAATACATACGATTAAACTATCATAAAGGAGCTAAGACCATGGGAACAATCATTATTCCACCAAATTACCATTCTTCGCTGAATCTGCACGACACGCAGATTGCGATCAAAACAGTTAAGGATTTTTTTCAGAATCTGTTGGCCTCACGCCTGAACCTTTCGCGCGTATCCGCGCCGCTTTTTGTCGATCCGTCCTCCGGATTAAACGACAACCTAAACGGCGTAGAACGCCCCGTTTCGTTTGATATCAAGGAGCAGGGCGGCCGGCTGGCCGAGGTTGTGCATTCCCTTGCAAAGTGGAAGCGCTACGCTCTGCAGAAATACGGCTTCGCCGCTTTAGAAGGCCTCTACACGGACATGAACGCCATCCGCCGGGACGAGGATACGGATAATATCCATTCGATTTTTGTAGACCAGTGGGACTGGGAAAAGGTCATTACGAAGGAGGACCGCACGCTGGATTTTTTGAAGGCAACCGTCCGCACGGTTTACCAGTGCCTGCGCAAAACAGAGAAATATATGTCGATTCAATACGACTATATCGAAGAAATCCTGCCGCATGACATCTTTTTTATTACAACCGGAGAGCTGGAGCAAAGGATGCCGGACGCTTCTCCTAAGGAGCGGGAATACCGCATCTGCAAAGAGAAGGGCGCCGTATGCATCATGCAGATCGGCGATGTGCTGGAAAACGGCAAGCCGCACGATGGCCGTGCGCCTGATTATGACGACTGGGCCTTAAACGCAGATATCGTCGTATATTATCCGGTTTTGGACATTGCCCTGGAATTATCCTCTATGGGAATTCGGGTAGACAGGGATTCCCTGCTCTCCCAGCTGGAAAAGGCCGGCTGCCCCGAACGGGCCGGGCTGCCCTTCCAGAAGGCCGTCATCGACGGCACACTTCCGTTTACCATCGGCGGCGGAATCGGACAGTCCCGTATCTGCATGTTTTTCCTGCGCAAAGCGCACATCGGCGAGGTGCAGTCCTCCCTCTGGCCGGACGACATGGCCTTAGAATGCGAAAAAAGCGGTATTCCGCTTCTGTAAATCACTAACAAGGAGGTTACTTTATGAAAAAATCAGCTATTTTTATGGCGGACGGCTGCGAGGAAATCGAAGGCTTAACCGTAGTAGATATCCTGCGCCGCGCCAATCTGGACATTGACATGGTTTCCATCAACGGCAGCACCTCTGTGACCGGTTCACACGGAATTGTCTTCCACACGGATACGACCTTTGAACAGGCCGCTTTGGAAGACTATGATGCTATCATACTTCCCGGCGGAATGCCCGGTACCCTGCATTTAGGCGCACATGAGGGCGTAACCGCTGCCATCCGGCAGTTCTTTGACCAGGGAAAGCTGGTTGCCGCTATCTGCGCCGCGCCCTCCGTACTGGGCGCCGCAGGAATTCTGAAGGGAAAGCGCGCCACCTGCCATCCCGGCTTTGAGGATCAGCTGACAGGCGCCGTCTGCGTGAAGGAAACCGTTGTAACCGACGGCAATGTCATCACCAGCCGCGGCATGGGAACTGCCATTGATTTCGGGCTTGCCATACTGGCGTATTGGAAGGATGCTTCCGCTGTCAACGACTTAAAGCAAAAATTGGTATACCGATAGGAGCCGCCATGGAGATCGAACGCAAATATTTAATTCCTAAGCTCCCTGCGGATTACGAAACCTATCCGCACCGGGAAATTGAGCAGGGCTATCTGTCTACTGCGCCGGTAGTCCGCATCCGCAGATCGGATCAAGACTATATTCTGACCTACAAGGGCGGCGGCATGATGGTACGGGAGGAATTCAACCTGCCTTTAAACCAGGCAGCCTATGAGCATCTCCGTCCCAAGGCGGACGGCATTCTTATCCACAAAATACGCTACAACATCCCGTATCAAAAGAGGTATACCATTGAACTGGACGTATTTCTGGATGAGCTGGCTCCGCTTGTACTGGCCGAGGTGGAATTTCCCACAAAGGAAGAGGCCGAACAATTTGTCCCGCCCGACTGGTTCGGAGAGGACGTTACCTTTTCCAGGGAATACCACAACAGCGTATTAAGCCAAAAGGCTCCTCAAAATTAAGCTTTTCCATCAAAAATCCCGGAGGACTGCCTCTTAGCCCTCCGGGAATCTTTTATGCTTTCTTTCTATCTGTTATTTCTTTACTTTTACACTCTTTTGCTTGGACAGCTTGGAATACATATAGGTTCCGTTTTCTGTCTTTTTGTAGGAAGCAACCTTATAATAGTAGGTTTTGCCGCCGATTACATTGTTATCGGTATAAGAGGTCTTTGTCGTTGTGCCAATCTTTACATAGCCTTTGCCCTTCTTGGTAGAACGGTAGATGGCATAGCCGCTGACGCCCTTTGCCTTCTTCACCTTAACGGTAACGGATTCCTTCTTCTTGCTGCTGACAGAGCTCAGCTTGGCAGCCTTCGCCGCCGTTTTGGCAGTATATACGACATGAGCGGCTTTGGTATAGCCTACGCTGACCGTGTTGTCCGCATTCTGGTTTGCGCCGTTTGCCGGCCTTGCAACTGCCAGTACGAAATAGAAGTATTCATTTCCTGCCTTCGGGCCCTCTACCATCACAATATCCTTGGTCTTTAAGGAGCCGTCCGCATTCTTCTGATAGCTTCCGTACCTGCCCATGTAATAACCGTACTGCTGGTTGTATTCCGGATCCGTATTCTTGTTGTAGGACGAATCCTCGCTTTTTGCGATCAGACTCTTTATGGTGAAGGTCTTATCCACAACACTCGTTCCCTTGATGGCCGTTGTCCGGTAAGCGGAAATGCCGTCATAGAATGAGCTGCCGTTGAGCGCCTTATCTAAGGCATCGCTGTATGTGTATCCGTTTGCTCCGCCGGATACTGGCGCCAGACTGACTCCCGCGCTGGTGTCCGTATAATTGGCTTCGTATACCAGCTTAGCATCCGAGCCGATGGAATAGGTCTTTGTTGTCTTATCGTAAACGGCCGAGTCTGTCTTTGCACGGTAAACCTGATAATAGTCAGCTCCCGCCACTGCAGACCATGTAACGCTGACGCCGTCTGCGGTCTTTACCGCCTTTACATTTTTCACAGCCGGAAGCTTTGCTTCTACTGTGACATTCTGGCCTGCATAATACCGGGTTCCCTTATACGGGCGGATCCGATAGGTTACATCCTTATCTCCGACTGCTACCTTCGGCAGCGTCACAGATGCCGCGCCTTTTTTCAGAGTCCTGTAGGCTTCGTATTTTCCTGTCCTGGAATCGTATTTTTCTACTTTATAACCGGAAATTCCCGTCATCTTTTTCCAGCTTACCACATAGCTTGCATCTGCTTTGTAGTACTGATTTACAACCTGGATTCCGCCCACCTCAGTCAACGGCACGCTGACGCTGTTCTGGATATAATATTTATTTTTATTTACAGTACGGTATGCGCGGACAATATAGGTATACGTCATTCCCTTGGTCAGCTTCTTGTCCTTATAGCTTGCCTTTTTCGGCTTTTTCAGCGTCTTGATTAAGGTCGCATTCTGGAAGGCTTCCTCCGGATCGTCCTTTGCAACATTGTAATAGACGCTGCTAGTATCCACACGGTAGATTTCGTATCCCTCTGCCTTGGCAACCTTAGACCATTTCAGGCTGACGGACGTTGCGCTTGCGGCAGAGCCCTTTAAGTTTAAGCTCGAACCCCAGGTATAAGCGCTGACGGTCTTCCATGCCGTATAAACCGTCTTTTTGGTATTTTCATTGTACATATACCCTCTGACACGGTAGGTATACTTGGTATCCGCCTTTAAGCCCTTATCGGTATAATAATCCGACTGCTGTCCGAGATCGATCCATTTCTTGCCATTCTTCCTCTGATACTGATAGCCGGTAACGCTTCCATGGCAGGACGGCTCTAAACGGATGCTGCTGTCTGTTACAATCATAGATACGTAATCTATTGTGGAAGCCGGAATCTGATACGTAATTTCCTTGTATTCACTGTAGCGATTCTCGTGTGTCTGCCCCTGCATGGAATCATAATCATAATTCGGGTTATACACACGGGCTCTGATGTATACCGTATCCCCCGGCGTAAAAGCAGACAACGGAATCACGATATCGCCAACAGCTCCGTTCACAGTATCTACTTCCCCGCTGTAGCTGTACAATGCCACGCCCTCTGATTTATAGGACGGATTGTTTGCATAGTCATATTCTACGGATTCGCCTACCTGAAGCACAGCCGGCGATACCGTAAATACAAGGCTTTCGTTCGTAGTTTCTTTGTAAGCAAGCTGTGCAAGGGCGGAAACTGCCTTGTTGGTAGAAACCCGTGCAACCGAAGCGATCTGCGCTGCATTTGAAGAAGCCGGATACTTATAAAGATCGTATGTGACAACAGTTCCGACTGTCTTCGACACGTAACCGTCATATTCGTAGTTCTTCCGGTCATCAGATGACACGCCGGCTGCCAGCAGATACATTTCCGTTGTATTTCTCGCCGTTACCTTAAAGTTATACGTCGTGTCTGCCGAAAAGCCATAATACTCTCCCACATTTGCATATACGCTGTTTATGCTGAAGGAATTCAGGTGTGCTCCGGATGCGTCGCAAATTTCCACACGATAGTTGTTTGCACCCGGAACCTTGTTCCAGGACAGTACGCGTGTGACCGGATCGTAGGCCAGTCCCGTAACATCTGCCAGATTGTATGCCGATACAATCTTTGCGCCGACGGCATCTACATCCTCCTGGCTCTCTGCGCCCTCCACAGCCGTCCCAGTCTCCTCTGTTTCCTGAACGTCTGCCTCCTCTGCGCCGGCCTGTGCCGCTTGAGCGCCTGCTCCCTCTGCGCCCGCCTGCGTGTCTGCTTCCTCTGCCCCTGTCCGGGCTTCTTCAGCTTCTGAGTCTGCCGCTTCGGCCTGCTCTGTTTCAGGCCTGACTTCTGCTTCTACAAGCTCCTGGCCGGCTTCCACAGGCGCCGCTGTTTCTGCCAATGCTGCGCCGGCTTCACCAAACAGCATCGCTGCGGAAAGCGAAAGGCAGAGCATTGATTTTAAAATCTGCTTTTTCATTTCTGTTCTCCTTTTTCTTATTTGTATTTTTTTATACAAGTCCAGTATAGCACTCTGCATCATTTATCACAATATAATAATATACCAAAAATTAGAAGCAATTTTGGGCATATCCTGAAATTTTGACCATTCACACGCTAACTTGTACATCAATTTTATTAAAAGATACTCAAAAATTCTCTGTCTTTTCTCAGCGAAACCGGGTATTTTCAAAACGCTGCATCGTACGGACGCTGTTTAAGAGCTCAAAATAACGGTTCTCCACACTCCCCTCCGATATCACCAGATCCAGCGCTACCGCAAAATCGTCAATCAGACGGTTCGTAATGGAGCCCTCCAGCGCCTTTAGCACCTGATACTTCTGCTCTAAGGTATCTGCATCCAAAAACCGAAGCAGCGCCGGATCTGCCGACTCCTCTCCCGTCTCTCCTTGTCCGACCGGATTTGCTTCACTGGCTGCCGGCGTCCTTTTCGCATTTGCAGCAATCCGCTCAAACTGGTATTCCTGCTCCGCCTCCGGGTATTTCCCGCGATCCACTTTACTCATAAACATCCACAGAGGCCGCACATAGCATGCAAAATCCCCGTAAAGCGCCTGGTATACTACCATCTGCTCCTTTGTCTCTGAATGCTCTGCCACGCAGAGCACCTGATACTGCCCTCCCTTAAAATGTACATACCGGTCGCCCGGTCCTGGTATCTGTCTGTCCATCTCAGTCACTTCCTTCAATATTTTCTTATCCCTATCATCCTAACACAACTTTTCCAAAAAACATAGACAAAATAGAAAAGCAGTCCTATAATGAAGTACAGCTTAGGAAAAGGACGGTACAAAAGCTCTATGTTTGCAACAATCAGTAAGCGCCTCTCCGGCATGCAGCTCATTGCCGGCGGCTTTTTCATTATTATTTTGACAGGAACCCTGCTTTTAATGCTTCCCTTTGCCACAAAATCCGGTGAAAGCACCTCATTCCTTACGGCATTATTTACCGCGACCAGCGCCACCTGCGTTACAGGCCTCATCGTCGTAGATACCTTTTCGCACTGGACCCTGTTCGGCCAGCTCATCCTTTTATGCCTGATCCAAATCGGCGGCCTTGGCTTTATTACCATCAGCATCACCGTTTCCATGCTTCTACGCCGCAAAATCGGCTTAAAGGAGCGCGGCCTGATTCAGGAGAGCTTTAACGTCATTGAGCTGCGCGGCATGGTGCGCCTGACGAAGCGTGTCATCCTCGGCACGCTCCTGTTTGAATCTGCAGGCGCGGTCATACTAGCCGGATGCTTTATTCCCAAAATGGGCCTCCTTCAGGGCGTTTACTATGGAATTTTCCATTCGGTTTCCGCATTCTGCAATGCAGGCTTTGATCTGATGGGACGGTATGATGCGTTTTCTTCGTTAACCGCCTATTACAATCATCCGATTGTTGTCATTACGATTATACTCTTAATTATCATCGGCGGAATCGGCTTTATCGTGTGGAGCGATCTGTACGAACACCGCCTCCACTTCCGCAAATACGCCCTGCATACTAAAATCGTAATAACCTCTACGCTGTTTCTGATTTTCGGCGGTGCGCTGTTATTTTTCCTGATGGAGCAGAATCACCTGTTTTTGGGCATGAGCCTTCCGGACAAAATCTTAAGCTCGCTGTTTTGCTCTGTTACGCCAAGGACCGCCGGATTCAACACAACAGACGTCGGCAGCTTAACCGACGGCAGCAAGCTGCTCACTGTCATTCTTATGTTTATCGGCGGAGCGCCCGGCTCTACCGCCGGCGGCGTAAAGGTGACGAGCATCGTCGTACTGTTCGTCTACATCAAGGCCACCCTGACGCGTACGGTAGGCTATAATATTTTCGGCAGACGCTTAGACGACGAAGCGCTGCGCAAGGCCTCCGCCGTTTTCTGCACAAACCTGACTCTGGCCATGACAGCCGCCCTGCTGCTTTGCGGCCTGCAGAATTTCAACGGCGCCGACGCGCTGTTAGAGGTTTTTTCCGCTATCAGCACCGTGGGCATGACGGCCGGCCTCACTACCAGGCTCAATTCCGTCAACAGGCTGACAGTCATTCTTTTGATGTACCTGGGCCGCGTAGGCAGCCTTTCCTTCGCCATGTCCTTCACGGACAAGAAGAAAATCGCCCATGTCATGCAGCCCGTGGAAAAAATAAATATCGGATAACAGGGAGGAAATCATGAAATCAATTTTAATTATCGGAATGGGCCATTTCGGCACCCATATCTGCATGAATTTATCCAGGCTGGACAATGAAATTATGATTGTCGATCAGTACGAGGACCGTCTTGAGGATCTGCTGCCTTACGTTACCAGCGCCAAAATCGGCGACTGCACCAACGTCAAGGTCTTAGAGAGCCTCGGTGTTTCTAATTTCGATCTGTGCATCGTATGCATCGGCAGTAATTTCCAGAGCAGCCTTGAAATTACAAGCCTGCTAAAGGATCTCGGCGCCAAGCACGTCGTTAGCAAGGCCAACCGCGACATACACGCTAAATTTTTGCAGCGCAACGGGGCCGATGAAATTATTTTCCCCGACCGGGATGTCGCCGCCAAGCTGGCGGTCCGCCTGAGCGCAGACAATGTATTTGACTATATCAATCTCGCAGACGGCTATTCCATCTACGAAATCGCGCCCCGCTCCGAGTGGATCGGAAAAACGGTAATCGAGCTGAATTTCCGCGCGAAATACCAGCTGAGTATCATTGGCGTAAAATACGGCGACCATACGCGCATTCTCCCCGGCGCGGATTATACCTTTAAAGCAGACGAGCACCTGATGGTCATCGGACTGCAAAAGGATCTGGAAAAAGTAATTTACCACAAATGATGTATGTTCGGAAAGGATTTCTGCCATGAAGCTTACAACACTTTGCTATATTGAACAGGACAACCGCTACCTGATGCTGCACCGCATCAAAAAGGAGCACGACGTCAACCACGACAAATGGATCGGCGTCGGCGGCAAATTCGAAGCCGACGAAACACCGGAGGAATGCCTGCTTCGGGAGGTAAAGGAGGAAACCGGGCTGACCCTGTTAAAATACCGCTGCCGGGGGCTTTTAACCTTTATCGCCGAGGGATGGGAGAGCGAATATATTTTTCTGTATACGGCAACGGAATTTGAAGGAACACTGGGCGAATGCCGGGAGGGTGTTTTGGAATGGGTAGAAAAGGATCAAATTGAACGACTGCCGATCTGGGAGGGCGATCGGATCTTCCTCCGGCTTCTGTCAGAGGACGCCGGCTTCTTTTCGTTAAAGCTGCGGTATGAAAAGGATACGCTGGTGGAATCTGTGCTGAACCGTTTCTGAAAAATTTCTGCTTGACAGTTTTTAAAAAAATGTCTATTATAGATATTGTTTGCGGAAATGACGGAATTGGCAGACGTGCAGGATTTAGGTTCCTGTGCCATACGGCGTGAGGGTTCGAGTCCCTTTTTCCGCATGGTAAGAGAAGCTTTAAAGCATCGGTTTTTCGGTGTTTTAGGGCTTTTCTTTTTCGTCTTGTAAGCCTTCATAGGTCAGCCCGTCCTTTTCCGGCGTCTGTTCAAAGGATATTGCAGATCTGTCGTTCATTCTTTGTGCATCTGCAATCATCTGCAAATCCCATTTATCATGTTCTACATACAGGGTGCTATTGATCCCAGAGATATCCGCTTTGGGCGTCGCTTTTGGAAAAACAATTTCCCCACCCTGTAAAATATAACTAATAAAGCACTTATTCGCACCTATTGTGTTCTAAATTATTGATTTTTTACACCTTTTCGCTTATACTAAAGAAAAAGCAAAGGAGGCGCAGTTATGGCACAGGCAACTTTCAGCGTCCGTATGGACGAAACACTTAAAAAGCAATTTGACGGCTTATGTCAGGATTTTGGAATGAATGCATCAACAGCAATCAATGTTTTTGCAAGAGCCGTTGTAAGACAGCGCAGGATTCCCTTTGAAATATCAGCGCCTGAAACTGATATCACCAGAGAAGGCGCTATGCAAGCGTTTCATGCCCTGCGAGCACAGGCAAAGGAAAACGGCGTTGCAGATATGAGCCTTGATGATATCAACAAGGAAATAAATCTTGCACGTACTAAGGTGTAAAGCATGATCTGCTACGCAGTCATTGATACAAATGTGCTCATATCCGCATTGCTCTCAAGCAAAGATGATACCGCCACTGTTCAGGTCGTAAGCAAAGTGATCCGCGGCGAGATCATTCCGGTCTACAGCAATGTGATTACCAAGGAATACAGGGATGTCTTATCTCGAACGAAGTTCGGTTTTTCCAGTTCCACAATCGAATACCTGCTCTCTGCTGTTGAAAAATACGGTATTCTGGTTGACCCCTCTCCATCCGGAATCATACTCCTGGATATGAAGGATCTTCCATTCTATGAGGTGGTACTCGAAAAGCGCGATGATAACACATATCTTGTCACAGGCAATATAAAGCATTTTCCAAAGAAGCCCTTTGTTGTAACACCTCGCGAACTACTTGATATTCTTAACGAAAGCAACTAAAAAAACAATACATTTAACGCCCTGCGGCAAAAGAGGCCGGTTGACGACATCATGCCCTTTGGGTACAACGCTGTACTGGCCTGCGCCCGGCCTGTCTTTTTCAAACCGAACCGATCACGGCACCCCTCCCCCGCCAAGCTCGTTTCGTTTTCTAGCAATTTCCAAAAAATCCTTCTTCACAAGCTCATATTTGGAAATGTCTCTCAGGACTGCCGAAGGATGGTAAGTCGCAGTCAGCGCACAGTTCTTCCGGGAGATCCAGGAGCCGTGCTGCCTGGTAATTTTAAAATCCGGCGAAATAATACGCTGCGCGGCGACACGGCCAAGGCAGACGATAATTTTGGGCTTCAGCAAAAACGTCTCATACTTCAAATAGGGAAAACACGCTTCCTTTTCCTCCTCCTTGGGATCGCGGTTGCCGGGCGGATGGCATTTTAATATATTGGTAATGTAAATTTCCTCCCTGCAAAGCCCGCAGTCCCGCAAAAGATCGTCTAATATTTTCCCGGAATCCCCGACAAACGGCGTGCCCTGCCGATCCTCCTGTCCCCCGGGCGCTTCCGCAATCAGCATAATATCCGCCTTACGGCTTCCCCGCCCCATGACAGGCCGACGCCTGGTTCGGCTTAACGGGCAGCCGGTACATACGGCAACGTGCTGTTCAATATCATCCCATGTAAACTGCATAAAATCACTCCCTGTATCTTCCATTATAACCGCGGAATGAAGTTCTTTCAATACCGTTTCTTTTGACAGTGTAAATGTAACAGCATGGCAGGTATCTGTAGGAGGCGGTGTTTACCGATAACCAGCTTTAGTCCGCTCTCTTCGGATCCGCAGGCCTTTAAAAAACGCAGCGGTGCTAAGCGCGTGGCGACTGCCTGCAATCGTCACACGCTTAGCACCGCTGCGTTTTTTACGAGTGGAAGCGTACCGGAGGATCCGAAGGGAGCGGACTTAAGCGTCGCTATCGAATCACCCCGGTTTTCTTCCATATTTTGTGTATTTATTCAGTTTTCAAGGTGCAGTTTATATTTGTAAATCATCCGTTTTTGTCCGGATGTATCTACCTTTTTTCCCTATAACTGCCCGAGTTTTCAGACAGTCTCGGTATAAGACGGTTTCAGGCCGTCTGCCGCCGCCTGCAGCTTTGTTTTATTAAAATCTGCATATGTCCCTTCAAAATTTGCGCCTTCTACTTCAAGATCCGCTATTTTATCTTCCCGGACCGATACAACCACATGGACATCGTATCCCCCAAACTGCGCCACTTTTGCAGAACCGGTTTTCTTTTCCGCGGTATCCCTGCCATCTGCCACGGCAGCATTTGCATAATCAAATGCAAAATATGCCTGCATGGTTGTTTCCAAACTGGAATCCCTCCTGCACCTGCCCCAGTTCTGCCGCGTTTACTTCCGGCTGGCTTCCTACCGGCATCCAGCCCACAGCCAAAGCGGCAGATAAAACCATTGCTGTCATTTTGCATACAAATGTCTTTCCACGCATTTAAAAACCTCCTGTTTTTGATACTTTTTATTCTGTCAGCATAGGAAAAACCACTTCATCATAGAGATTTTTGGTATCTGTAATGTATTTTTTACAAAAATAGTTAGAGTGCATTGCGCCTTCCCAGCTTGTAAAATCAGGAGGCGTATGGTAGCATGGAATTATGAAAACAAAAGGAAAGGCAGGTGGTAATAGTGGCAGCAACGGAACAGCAGCACCAGGAAGATTTGATTATCACTGACTGTGAAACGCAAAAGGACATGAAAAGGCTGGTTGGGGCACGCTCTATCTGCCTGGACGCATATGGGACGGACCCAGACGGGAAAAATACGATCTTGAAATCCAAAGACAGGAAAAGGGGCAGGCCCGCACCGGGCAAGATACCATTCCAGCGTGATGGATGTAGAGAACCTCCATTCCGGGCAGGA
>CANDKL010000013.1 GCA_947385255.1 uncultured Roseburia sp.
CCTTCTTTTGCTTCTTTCTATTTGATCTTTTTAATTTTCACAGATCTCAAAATAAGGAGCTTGGTTTCATCCTGCTCAGAAAACAGAAATAGACTGAGCTCTGTAGTACAAAGCCAGTCTGGTCTACATTTCCAAGGCTACACAAGGAGATTCTGACAGAATATTCCAAGGTCGAGCTTCCGAAGGGTGAATATGTATACGCCTATTTCAAAGCAGATGGGACGCAGATGTATCAGGGATATGCGAAAATTGGAAGATGGAACTGTTATGGGAGTTTTAAGTTCAGGGATATGGATTCGTATGAGCACTGGGGTGAATATCAGCAAGTATTTTACTATGAGAATTTAGTTCCGGGGAAGACATACTTGCTGGAGATGAAAGGCAGTGATGAAGGAGATGCCGTATATACAGTGGAGAAAGAAGACGGCCATGAATATCAGGGCATCGTTACAGAGCCGCCGACAAATAAAAAACATGGAACAATGACTTATACCTGTAAGCATTGCGGATGGACGAAAACGGAATCTATACCGAAAACCACCGGCCCCGACACAACAAACACGAATCAAAATCCCGATACGAACCCAGACGGCACAGGAAGCACACCTCCGCCGTCCGGCAGCGGCGCGGAATTTGAAATATCGGACGGCATTTACCGTGTATTATCTAAGGATTCCCAAGGCTTATCCGTAAGCTTCCAGTCTCCCAAAGGAAACGCGGCTTCCGTCAGAATCCCGGATACCGTGGCCTCAGGCGGTACCACCTATAAGGTTGTCCAAATCGCCGAAAATGCGTTCAAAAATAACAGCCGCCTCACAAAGGTATCGATCGGCAAGTACGTCAACCTCATTGGAACCAATGCCTTTTATGGCTGCAAAAACCTGAAAACGGTTTCCGGAGGCAAAGGCATTCAGACGATTCAAAAAAATGCTTTTGCCAAATGCAAAAAGCTCACGCAGGTTGGCGGTAAGAAAAATACCGTTACGCTTCCGTCAGCCATAGCCATTGGGGCCGGATCCTTTGGCGGCTGTACCTCAATTAAAAAAGTAACGGTTTCTTCACCGGATCTGACAGGAATCGGCGAATCTGCATTCAGCGGCTGTAAGGCGCTGTGTGAATTTTCGGCGAAGTCCAAACAGCTTTCTGTTATTGGCTCCAAAGCATTTTTTGGAGATAAAAAGCTTGGCGCGGTGACGTTAAAAACAGCGAAGCTGACGAAGGGGAATGTCGGCGCAAATGCATTTAAAGGGATTAAGAAAACCTGTAAATTTAAAGTGCCTGGTGCAAAAGTGCGTGCATATAAGCAGATATTTGCCTCAAAGGGCGCGGGGAAGAAAATATCGGTGAAAAAATAGCAGGATCATTTGCTTGCCACACCGCAGAAAATGAATACCGGAAACGACGCAGAGCCGCATAAACACGATGTTTTTGCAGCTTTGTTCCTGTAACAGTGAAGCCGGAAGGCTGAACTGTTGTTACTTTTCATGGGGTGGGGAAATGCTTGTCGTAGCATTGAGGGTTGATTCGATAGCAACGCTTAAGTCCGCTTCCTTTGGATCCTCCGGCACGCTTGCGCTCGTAAAAAACGCAGCGATACTAAGCGTGTGCCGATTACAGGCAATCGCCACGCGCTAAGGATCGGCGTTTTTTAAAGGCCTGCGGATCCAAAGGAAGCGGACTTAAGCTGGTGATTGGTTAAACCCATAAATGCGGCGAAGAGCATTCAACTGCATTGTACGGCAGCTTTCATGATGCGATACTTGTATAGCAGATATATCGGAATGGTTGTATCATACAATTCTTCGCAGGAGGGAGACAGTGTTTGCCAAAAACCAATTTCCCCGCCCCGTGAAATGTAACGAACTGTTAATTGTCCCTTGTTTGGAGGGTCTGCCAATATTGCAAAGCGGAAATGGGAATGATATAATAAAAACAAATAGAAAAATCTACAGGGAGGTTCGTCTATGGAGAAAATATATGCCATGAATGAGATACAGGCGATCATCCGCCCGATTTTGCAGGATTACGGCGTGAGCCGGGCGTATCTTTTCGGTTCATATGCCCGTGGGGAGGCTACGGGGAAGAGCGATATCGACCTGCGGATTGACGGGGGCGGAATCCGGTCCATGTTTGGTTTAGGCGCTCTTTATCATGAACTGACGCAGGCTTTAAAGAAACCGGTGGATCTGGTAACGACAGAGGCTCTGTTCCATGATGCAAACGCAGAAAGGACAGAGGGATTCCGTGTTCGCATGAAGGAGGATGAGAAGCTGATTTATGAAGAAGAACATGGACATCCTTGAGCATATCCTGATGTACTGTGAAGATATAGAGGCGGCTCTGGAACGCTTTGGGAGGAAGAAGGATATTTTTGATACAGACAGGGATTATCGCAATTCGGTCTGCATAAGCCTTCTTCAGATTGGGGAATTGACCGGGCATTTGACAGAGGATTTCCGTGATGGGACAAAGGATTCCATTTACTGGCCGGCAATCAAGGGGATGAGGAACCTGTTTACCCACAATTACGGTGCTGTGGATGTGGGGCTGGTATGGGAAACGGCAGTGTCAGATATCAATCAGGACCTAAAGGATGCTTACCCAAAGCCCAGGCTCGATGCATCTGGTACGGTTTAGCAGCTATTTTGGCTTCACAGAAGGAGAGACAAACCGTCCTTTTGATATCTATAGGAAAACAACGAAAAATCCAAAGATTACGCGGGAGGATTTGCGGATATGGTATGATGGCTACCATACGGCGTCTGGTGAAAGGCTGTACAATCTACGCTCGGTTGTATGTGCATTGTCCAATAACCAGTTGGCCAATTATTGGACCGGTTCAGGGCCATATGATGAAATTTATTCGGCCAAGGTGGTTTATGGGCTGCTCACCTATGAAGACGGAAAGGTCTTCATCCCCAACAAGGAATTGATGGATCAATTTCAAGAGTTTCTGATGAATAAGGAATCTATGGGGTATGTATATCGTTTGGCGAATGAGGGAGCGGATCTGAGCTGGTTATTGGTTAAACCAATGATACGCCAAAGAACATAAGGCATCCTTGTGCAGCAGCCTCTCATGGTTCAATATTTGTAACAGCAGAGATACTGGAAAGCTTGTGAAATACAGTTCTCGCAGGGGAGATAGTATTTGCCGAAAATCAGCCCAGAGCAGAATTCCCGTCAGCGGACTGACGGGAATTCTGCTCTGGGCGTGGCTTTTGGAAAACCCATTTCCCCACACCGTGAAATGTAATGTAAAATGCAAACATGCCATTTTAATCGCCGTTCTAAGATTGAATTCATCCGGCTCATTTGTTATACTAAGATCAGTAAAAAAGATGGGAGGTTTTAAAATGAAAGGAAATCTATGGAAACGTGCAGTCAGCGTCCTGCTTGCGGCAGCGTTAGTATGCACCCAAGCCCCGGTAACGGCGCGGGCAGACGGGAAAGCGGAAAGCAAACTGACCAACATCGCGGCAGACTGCGGGATTGACGTGCCTTCGTCGGAAGGGAACCGGACGCCGGAGATGATGGTAGACGGGGATACGGGCACCATGTGGGTCAACAACGGCGCCGACTGGCCCTGTACCGTAGAGTTTGCGCTTCCGGCAGGCAATACCAAATGTGTCAAAAAAGTCGTATTAAAATTCGAAAACATCGCGGGGCGCAGCATGGACGTCAGCTTAAAATACGCATTAAACGGCGTAACGAGCGATCTGGTAGCCGTAGAAGGCTCCGAACAGACAGCGCCCCTAAACGAAGGGTACACGTACGAATTTGCAACGCCGCAGGCGATGTCGCATCTGTATGTAACGCTGACAAACCCGCTGACAGACGGGGCGGCGGGGCAGTTCTGGCCGGCGGTAGCAGAGGCAGAGATCTACGTAGACGAGGGAGCCGAAGAAGAAATCGTGCTTGAGAACCTTGCCGTAAGCAAAGCCGTGCGGATTTCGATGGAAGAGAGCGTCAATGCGCAGGCAGAAAAGAAAAACGCGGCAGACGGCGACTTTGCGACATCCGCGCCTTTGCACACAAAAAACTTCAACGAAATCGCAGCCGCGGCCGGGACGCTTCCGTTTGCGGAAATAGAACTGGACACGGATCAGAAAATCCGGCAGTACGTAGTGGCGATGAAAGAAGACGCATCAGGCGCCGTATACGGTTACAAAATCTACGGCAAATCAAGATGGTCCGGGGCCGGCGCGCCTTATGAAGAAGTAGCTTCCGGCAGCATCGAAACGGCATCCGGGAAAAACAAGGCGGAAATTCCCGTGGAAGAAGCAGGATACAAATACATAAAAGTCGAATTTACCGCCGAAAACGAAGCGGCGCGCGCGACAATCCCACAGCTTGCGGAATTTCAGGTAATGGCCAATAAAGCTTCCATCGTAGAAGCGGACGGGGACAATATCGCATGGGGCAGCAAAGATCTGCATTCCAATACAAATCAGGATACCGTCAGCCGGATTGTAGACGGGAACACGGAAAATACATGGACGGCGACACAATACCCGGCCTATGTAGACATCGGCTTAGGCGGCGAATTCAACCTTTCCGAAATTGAGGTTTATACGCCTGCGGCGGGCTACTCCCAATATTCGCTTTATTACAGCAATGACGGGGTAAATTATACAAAACTGGCATTAAAAACCGGAACGGACCCATGCCCGGCAGGCGGGGAAACCTATCCGGCAGGCGGCGTAATGGCCAGCAGCGTGCGCATTTTGCTGGAATACCATTCCAGAAACGCGCAGGCAGTTTTAAACGAAGTGCGCGTCAAAGGGGAACCGGCCCCAAATGCAGGCACACCAAAAGAAGCGGCATTTACGCCGCCGGTTTCCTACGAAGAGTCCGAATACAACGTACCCGTAACGGCACAGGATACGATAGAAGAAGTCCAAGGGATTGTAAAGCGCAACTTAGGCGAAGCCTATGTAGGCTGGTTTACATTTGAAATCGGGCAGCAAAGGGAATACGACTACTACGAAATCGAAGACGGCGCAGGCGGCAAAGTGCATATCACCGGAAACGACGGCGTTTCCCTTGCGAGCGGCTTAAACTATTATCTGAAATACTACTGCAACGTCTCCATCACACAAGTCGGGAACCAAGTTCAAATGCCAAACCGGGCGGTCCCGGTCGGGCAAACGGTACATAAAGAATGCAAAGTCCCGGTGCGTTACGCCTATAACTACTGCACCATGTCCTACTCCATGCCGTTCTGGGGCGAAAACGAATGGCGCAAAGAGCTAGACTGGCTGGCGTTAAACGGCGTGAACATTGTCTTAGACGTGACGGCGCAGGAAGAAGTGCTGCGCCAATTCCTAGGCGCATTGGGCTACAGCCACGAGGAAGCAAAAGATTATATCGCAGGCCCCGCCTATTACGCATGGGCCTATATGGCAAACCTCACAGGCTACGGCGGCCCGGTGCATGATTCATGGTTTGTAAAGCGCACGGAACTCGCCCGTAAGAACCAGCTGATCATGAGAAAACTCGGGATGCAGCCCATCTTACAGGGCTACAGCGGCATGGTGCCGGTGGATATCGTAAAAAAGGCAAAAGGGGAATATGCGCTTAGCGGCAATGATGTCATTACGCAGGGGAACTGGTGCGCATTCCGGCGTCCGGACATGCTGCGGACGACCTCGGACGCTTACCAAAAATACGCGGCGCTGTTCTATGAGTGCCAGCGGAATGTATTTGGCGACGTGACCAATTATTACGCGACCGATCCGTTCCACGAAGGTGGGAATACCGGCGGCATGAATGCTGCGGACGTCAGCTCAAACGTACTGGATGCAATGATTGCCCACAATGAGAACGCGGTCTGGATTATCCAGGCATGGCAGGGCAACCCGTCCGCCGGGCTGGTAAACGGGCTTGCCGGCAGGAAAGAGCATGCCTTAGTGCTGGATCTGTACGCGGAGAAAACGCCGCATTGGAAAGAAAGCGGCTATGCGGGCGGAAAGGAATTCCAGTCCACCCCGTGGGTATACTGCATGTTAAATAACTTTGGCGGGCGCATGGGCCTGCACGGGCATATGGACAATCTGGTAAACGGAGTCGTGGACGCGGCCAACAATTCCCAGAAAATGGCAGGAATCGGGATTACGCCGGAAGGCTCGCAGAATAACCCTGTACTGTATGATTTGCTGTTTGAATCGGTTTGGTGTGACGATGCAGGCCAGCCATTAACGGCTATCGACACAGAGACATGGCTTAGGGACTATACCACCCGGCGTTACGGCGCAGAAAGCGAAAATGCCTATCAGGCCATGCGGATTTTAGAAAATACCGTATACAAAGCGTCGTTAAACATGCTGGGGCAGGGCGCGCCGGAATCATTCGTGAACGCACGCCCGGCGACAAGCATCGGCGCGGCGTCCACATGGGGGAATGCCGTAATCAGCTACAACATGGCGGATCTGGAAGAGGCGGCAGAGCTTCTGTTATCGGATTATGATCTGTTAAAGGAAAGCGACGGCTATCAATACGATCTGGCGGATATTTTAAAACAGATCCTTTCCAATTCCTCCCAGAGCTACCACAGCCGGATGGTGCAGGCCTTAAACGCGAGGGATTTGGAGGCGTTTACAGAGGCGTCGGATCAGTTCTTACGCCTGATTGACCGGGTTGATCAGGTGCTTGGCACCCGCAGGGAATTTTTGCTCGGGACTTGGGTAGAACAGGCAAAAGCATTGGCCGAGGGTGCGGACGATTTTACAAAAGACCTGTACGAATTTAATGCAAAATCACTCGTTACAACCTGGGGCGCATACCCGCAGGCAGAATCGGGCGGCTTGAAGGATTACTCCAACCGCCAGTGGGCAGGGCTTACAAAAGATTTTTATAAGGAACGCTGGAGCCGTTGGATTGCCTACCAGAAGGAAGCGCTTTCGGGGAATGGCCCGGCGGCGATCAACTGGTTTGAAATGGAATGGGCATGGGCAAGGGCCAATACCACATATACGACAGAAGCATCCGGTGTAGACTTAAAAATGCTTGCAACAGGTATCCTGAAAAATTATAAATCGGGGAATATCCCGGAGGCCGCAGTTTCAAGCGTAAGCATCAGCCAGGAGGTAACGGAGCTTCGGGTTGGCGAAATCCTGTGGCTGGACGCATCTGTCCTTCCGGAGGAAGCAGACAACCGCATGCTTTCCTGGTCGAGCAGCGATCCGGAGGTTGCGGAGGTTGATGCGGACGGGATGGTGACGGCAAAGGCAAAGGGCGCCGTTACGATTACGGCATCTGCGAAGAACGGAAGCGGTGTGGACAGCATCGTGCTGAACATCAAAGGAACAGCCGTGCAGGACATTCGGCTTTCCGCGGAAAAGACGGAGTTAAAGGTCGGTGAAACGGTGAAAATCAATGCTGCAGTGCTGCCGGAGGATGCAGAAGACAAGTCGCTTTCCTGGTCATCCAGTAACCCGGGCGCCGCGTCTGTGGATCGGAACGGACGCGTGACGGCAAAGGCAGAAGGAACCGTGACGGTTACGGCATCCGCAAAAGACGGAAGCGGCATTTCCGGCAGCATTGTGCTGACCATTGCAAAGCAGGCCGTCAATCCGCCGCAGCCGCCGCAGACACAGGATCCGCAGCCGCAGCCGCAGCCGCAGCCACAGCCGGATCAGGCGGAGGATTTACCGAAGAAGGGAGCGATCATCCGGACCAAAGCCTATGAATTTTGCGTTATTTCCTCTGCTGCTTCGAAAAAGACGGTGGCCGTAACGAAGCTTTTGAATAAAAAGACAAAGAAGGTTACGGTTCCTGCAACCGTAAAGGCAGGCGGCGTTACCTATCAGGTGACGGAAATTGCAGCGAAAGCATTCCGGAACAATACAAAGCTGATGCAGGCTGTCATCGGAAAGAACGTACGGAAAATTGGCAAGAATGCATTTTCCGGCTGCAGGAATATCAAGCAGGTAACGGTGAAATCTGCGGTACTGAAAAGCATAGGGAAGAATGCGTTCAAAGGAATCAAAAAGAATGCGAAAATTACCGTGCCGAAGAAGAAGTACCGCGATTATAAGAAATTGCTGGAGAAAGCAAAGGTTGCAAAAGGCGTTAAGATAGTAAAAAAATAGGGACGGTATGGAAAAGCCGGGGAAAGGAGAATCGGTATGTACAATGTGATCACAATTGAACGCCAGTATGCCAGCGGGGGAAATGAAATCGGCAGAAAGCTGGCAGAAAAGCTGGGGTATGAGCTGTATGACAGAAACCTGCTGTCCATGGCGGCCAGGGAGCTTCAGATACCGTCTATGTATATAGAGGGCTTAGAAGAGACGCAGACGGGAGGGTTTTTGTTCAACCTTTCCAGGACGCCGTTGGGCGGAAGCGCGGCAAGCAAGGAAAAGACACTGTCAGAAAAGCTGTTTGCAGAGGAAAAGCGGATTATTGAGAAAGCGGCGGATCAAGGCGGCTGCGTCATCGTCGGCCGCGCGGCAGGATATATTTTAAAGGACAGGCAGACGTGCCTCAATGTGTTTATCCACTGCGGAAAGGCCAGACGGATCGAACGCGCCATCGCGCGGGAGGGCATTTTGGCCGCAGAGGCAGAAAGCGTGCTGAAGAAAAACGATAAACGGAGAAGCGGGTTTTATAATTCCGTAACAGACTGGGAATGGGGGCATCCGGCGTTTTTTGAGCTGTGTCTGGACAGCGGAAAGCTGGGAATTGACCGGTGTGTGGAGATTCTGGCAGGAGTAATGGAAGCGTCTGGAAAGTAAGAACAGGAAGAGAAAAAGCTGCAGCGGCACAGAAATGAGGCTGTGCTGCTGCAGCTTTTGTTGTGGCTGCATTTTTTCGGGATTGGGTTTATACTAGCTCCTTCTGTCCTTGTGGTTATTTGTGCGGACAGACAGCATATGTAAAAGAACTGATAAATTTTTTGTTTCTTAGATTTCCGCATTTGGAGCATCTTTCTACAGAATATATGGAGTAAGTGCATCCGCCTTTGCCGTCATTTATGTGATCATATGTTTTTCCTGCCTGATAGGAATGGCGGCAGGTGGATTGGACAGATGCTTCGGTGGTATCCAGATCGAAGCAAATGTCGCCGTTTTCCTGTACAAAGAAGCTGTCGCAAGTTTTAAAATACTCTTCATATGGATCGGGCGGAAATTCAGGCTCATCAGGAATGCCTTCAGGAACAAATTTGGACCTCTCTAAATTTCTTACATAATCTGCATTGTCTTGCCAGGTTATTTGTATAGGCTGGTAAGCCGCCACAGACAAAGTGCTGCAGCATATGGTGAGTAAAGCACAGCATAGAAATGCTGTATATTTTGTTTTTCTTGATTTTCTAATCATAATAAGTCTCTCCTCTAATGCTTTTTTGCTGTTGTAGCCAAAGGAATGGCTGTGGTTTTTGGTGGAAGCAGCGGCAATCTCTATAAGAAGATTGCCGTATAGGTTCCGTTCCGCCTGGGAAGAGCCGGATATGACCTGCTCATCGCAGGCGAGCTCGCTTACGTGAGCGATTTCGAAAAACAACAGGTAGGCGAGCGGGTTGAAAAAATGCAGTGCCATAAGGAAAAAGGCTAAGATCCGGGTGATGTAGTCGCAGGCTTTAATATGCCATAATTCATGCCGCAGGAGCAGCTGGTATTCTTTTGGCGTATGCTCTCCGGATATGACAATTTTGGGCCTCCAAAAGCCGTAGCAAAACGGGGAGCAGGAAGCGTCCAGAAAGTATACCGTAACCTTCCTGCGGATATGGAACTCCCGCCGTATTTTTTCAGCCGGAACCTTTAAGAATTCCGGCTCATCTGATAGCAAGGCTTCTAATTGATGTATTTTCCGGAAATTCTTTATGCGTATAAAGAGAAGGATCAGTGCAGCGATTATGTTTGCTGCAGTCAGCAGCAGGATCCAAATGGAGTATCCTGGAAACACATATCCCTCCGGCGTATCGTAGATCATATGGCTGACATCATAAACCCAGACATTCGACGGCTGTATGTCCACCGGAAAGGCCGGAATGAGCGCATGGATGATGTCGCGGATATTGGAGGAAAAATAGGGTACCGGTATCAGAAAAAAACACATGGTCAATTTTAACAGCCGGTATCGAAACGCTGCAGATATGCTGTTTCTCCCTATCCATTTGAAGATCCAATAGAGAGTGAACGCAATACTGCCGCTAAGGCTCATGTAGAGAATGATAGTGCCCATTGTAAAAACCCCTTTCTTTTTTATATATAGTATAAAACCCTTCTGTGTCTATTATACTATTTTTTTGTAAGCAAGTCAAGGGAAATGTTAAAAATATTATAAATAAATGGTGAAGTTGGTTGTTTTTCACGGAGTGGAGATATGTTTGTTATAAGTTTTTGGCTTTATTCGAAAGCCGCGCACAGATCCGATCCCTCATTAGACGAAACTGTTCCAAAAAACTTACAAAATTGTAATTTTTTTGGAAAAAGGTATTGACAACATTACGAAAAAATAGTAACATATGCATTACAAACGAACAATAAGTAAGAATGAAAGGGGGAAATGGTTATGAGTGTGTAAAAAATATGTTTTTGGCAGAAGAGGGTAAAAAATAACAGAAGTATTATAAGAAAAAGGAGATTACTATGAAAAAAAGAAACAAAATAATCAGTATGATGATGGCAGCGGCAATGGTGGTTTCTTCGTTTGGATATGGCAGTATTTCTGTATCTGCACAGGGAACTGACGGGGAAAGTACGGAAGAGAAGCAGTATGTGATTGTAGCAGAGGATAAAGCAGCTTATGATGAAGTAGCAGAAGAAATAGGCGGCAGTATTTTGACAGAGGACTCCGTATTGACAGAGAATCATGTAATTGTGGCAGAACTGACGGAGCAGGAAGCCGCGGCTTTGGAAGCAGATGATATTCTGGTGGAAGAGGATTTTGAGTTGGAAGCGAACGAGCTTGACGAACCGGATTGGGAAGAAAATCCCCCGCTTACACGCGAAGAAGTAACTGCCCTGAAATTAAAATTCCGCGAAGAGAGGAACGCGTAGAAGAACCGTGGGGCTGTTGAGCCGGATGATTATGAGTGGAATATGAAAGCGGTTGACGCCAATGAAGTGGAAACTGACAGCCCGGTGAAAATAAAGGTTGCCGTGCTTGATTCCGGAGTTGATAACGTAACGGGGCTCAGCTTAGTGAATTCCATTAATCTTGTCCCGGAAGAGGCGGGTATATCACCGTTGTTTCTGGATATGAGCGGCCATGGCACAGGCATTGCCAGTATTATTGCCGGTAATGCGCAGAATGAAGTGCAGGGTGTGAACCCAAATGTTGCGCTTTATTCCGTGAAAGTATTGGATACCATGAATAAAGCCCCTGTCAGCCGTATCATAGAGGGCATCTACTGGTGCATAGACAATGGCATTCAGATTATTAACATGAGCTTTGGGACGTCCCGCTATTCCGAAGCGCTGCAGCATGCGGTTGAGGAAGCATATGATGCGGGGATCCTTATGGTAGGGGCAGCCGGAAACCATGCGGGTACTGTGGAATATCCTGCCGCATTCCCGGAGGTTATGGCAGTAGCAGCTACCGGAACAGACGCACAGATTACGGATTTCAGCAACACTGGGGAAGAGCTGGAAATAGCAGCCCCGGGCGAGCAGGTTAAAGTAACCAGCTTTTTTGGCGGGAATACGGTTACGGCGGGAACCAGCGTTTCAGCTCCGCATGTAACCGGGGCGGCTTCCCTGTTATGGCAGAAGGATCCTTCGAAATCGAATGAATTTATCCGCCAGCTGCTTTCCTATAGTGCGAAGAACATTGCAAACAGCGATGGCTGCGGCCTTTTGGATGTTGAGTATGCACTGGAAATATATGATGAATTTGCGGATATTTTTGACGGCACTGCAGTAAATGAAGCACTGCTGCCGGAAAATACAAAGGAGCCGGAATCTTTTGAATACATAAGCGATGATGAGAATTATGTGGAAGGAAGATGGGGCAGGGAAGAGCATAAGAGAATTGTTGAGTATGGATTTACCAAGAACAGCGCATCTATAACCAGTGAAAAATGTAAAATCATGAAGGTTGGCGCTGCTTATCCGGACGGGATAGCCGCATTAGGGAATCAAAAAATTCCGAACTTCCATGGAAAAGGAGGGGTTAATTATATCGCAGTTTATGAACTTATTACGAGAATCGCGTTAAAATCCGGAGATACGTCCACATTTACGGATGACAAGTGGCAAACCATTCCGGGTATGTCTACCCTGAGCAGGTATCGGGCAATAAGGGATGTTTTTGTTATGAGTAATGGCGCACCCTATATGGTTTACGATAAAACCTGGAAACAGATTTTTAAATATGTCGATCAGGAGTGTGGGACTACGGTAGGCGCAAATTATGGAAAAGACCCGACGGCAGATGCAAAAAACCGGAAGTTTTTTATATGGGGAATGGCTATGCATTTTGTTGGCGATGTGTTTGCCCATGATATGCTTAGAAAAAGTGATAATAAGGAAATTGTCCATGACAATCCTGCTCCAAAAGGAACGATTTACGGAGCAGATAAAGTAGACGTGGTTAGGAGGAGGCATGATGCAGCAAAATGTGCAATAGATAGTGTTGTTAGTTGTGCCCTCACCAACACTTATGGTGATTGGAATGAAATAGATAGCGGCTTGGATGCTCCGGAATATCCTGATTCTGCAGAAAATTTTCTAAAATGCAGATTGTATGCATATATGGTTGCATGTGGTTCAAATTATAAGCTTAACAGAGTTATGGAAGCAAGCTATGAAATATTAGTGCATGGTGAATCGGAATGAGATTAATAATCTGATATGTTTAAGATATTACCAGGAAGGGAGAGTGCATTATGAAAAAAAGATGGATGACTGCATTTTGTGCTGCTTTGCTTATGATATTGGTTGTAGCCGTATCAGATATAAACGCTACAGCCAGAACGGTTACAATCGAAACGCCATGGAAGGACAATGAGACGGAAGTGTATACAGAGGAGCCGTTTACCTATTATATTCACCCTTCCCGAAACGGGGAAGAGGCCTGGGTATACAGAATTGAGATTCAGGGGGAGAACGGTAAAGACCTGTCCATCCCGGAGACGATCCTGGGAAAAAAGGTGACCAGGCTGGGCTGCCCGGAGAACGGCAGTGTGGAGGATGAGCTGGACGAAGCATACGCCACCTTATTCGGCTCCTATATTGAGCCATGGCACAAGTGGGTGTGGGACAGCAGCGGCCATTATATCGCGGCAGGAAAACTGAAATCAATTCAGATCCCGGATACGGTAGAATATATCGACCGGGCTGCATTTGGCGGACTGAATTCGATCACGACAATTCAGCTTCCCAAAAAGATAAAAATAATCGAAAAATATACCTTTTACGGATGTGATAAATTAGAAACCGTCATCCTGCCGGAGCAGATGAAGTCGTTTGACAATTCGTCACTGATGGGCTGCCCTGCCTTAAAAAATATTAAAATATCCAAAAAGAACAAACAGTTTCAGGTCAAAGGGAGCTGCTTAATCCGCAAAAAAGACAAGGCTTTGGTGATTGCGGCGGCAAAGGGCAAAAAGTTCACAATCCCAAACGGGATCAAGACGATTACATCCTATGCGTTCAGAAATGCGAAATCTTCAGCGATCCATATTCCGGCATCCGTTAAAAAAATCGAGGGAATGGCATTTCGCGGAGCTTATGAGAATGAGCTGGTCAATATCAGGGATGTTACCGTATCAAAAAAGAATCCGGCATTTGCACGGGACGGGCAGTGTATTTATAAGAAGTCGGATAAGAGCCTTGCCGTTGCCATGCCAAACAAAAAAAGGGAACTGCGGATATCCGAACGGGTAAAGAAGCTGACGCCGGATATCAGCGTGCTCATTGGCAACACGGGAGAAAAGGACTTAAGCAAGGTGGTATATCCAAGCGGCCTGAAGCATGTAACTGTGCCGGGCTTTAGCATACTCCGTGCCCGTAACGTATTTTTTACAGGCAGTACCCCTCCCAAGGTAATCGAGCCGGATGATGACGGGCCTGCGGCGATTCCGATTTTCTGCCATGTATATGTACCGAAAGCGTATGAGAAAGCATACAAAAAGTGGTATAAAGGATATGGTTATTCTTCCAGCGTAGACGGATGGCATACCTACGATCCGGCTGCCGGGATCTGAAAAAGACCGGATATCAATTTCTAATAAGTAATATAATGGGAAGCGCCTATAGATAAAGGAATTGTCTGTAGGCGCTTTTTATCAAGGATTTATGATTCTCTCCCTGATTCCGGGCTATATAAACGGCTACTATGTCTGCCTGGGCAACCCGGAATTTATCGAAATATCGCAAAAACGCTGGAAGGTGGATGATAAGCGTCGGATCATGAAGGGAAGTTCTGTTCTGGGCGTTGCTTTTGGAAAAACAATTTTCCCACCCTGTGAAATGTAACTGAAATTGTAATTTTTGAAAAAGGGATTGACAACATTACAAAAAATAGTAGTATATGCATTACAAACGAACAATAAATAAGAAAGAAGGGGGGAAATGGTTATGAGTGTGTAAAAAATATATTTTTGGCAGAAGAGGATTTTGAGTTAACGGCGAGTATGGCAGGCCGTAGCAGAAACGTACGAAACTGGGCTTCTGATGGTCGGGGCGGCCAGGAACGATGGCAGCAGCGTAGAATACCCGGCAGCTTTCCCGGAGGTAATGGCAGTTGCGGCAATGGATACCGACGCGCAGATGAGTGATTTCAGCAATTCGGGGGACGAACTGGATATTATGAAATACTTCCTATATGGATGTGGAATTCATGCAGCTCAGGATGCATTTGCACATTCAACAGCTACTAAGAATGGAAATGCAATTGAACATACAGGAGGAGACGATGATGCGGATGAAGCAAATCATTAGGATGAATAAATATTCGGGAGTGCTTTTGCCTATGATATAGAACACGGAAGACTGGGGTTAAGAATTAGTAAGGAGGAATCCTATGAAAAAGAAACTATTTGTCATATTAATTGTATTCGTGTGTGTGTTTTCCATGCACGCAGCATCTGTCCATGCATCGGAGGACGTCATACCAAACGACGAAACCGGGGTTCCGGATAAAGTTTTGTACCAGTCAATTTTGTATGGGTTGGGGAAGAAAGAAAATGAGACATTTACCAGACAGGAGGCTGCATCTATTGACATAATGTCAGTCCAGCTTTATAAAGGCCAGAGGTGTCAGCGTTTAAAAGGAATTGGCTGCCTGGAGAATTTAAGGCAGTTGGATTTGAGGGGAATAGAGAAAATAGAGGGAATAGAGGAACTGAAGCAATTAGAGAATCTGGATCTCTCGTTTGCCAGAATTACCCTTAAAAAACATTGGAAACCGCTGCAAAAACTAAAGTCGTTGGAATGTTTGACGATTGACAACTGCAAATTATCCAATTTGAAAGGGACAGGGATTGAGAAGCTTTCAAATCTGAGGAGGCTTTACGCAAATGAGTGCGGGTTAAAAAAAGTGGATGAGTTAAAAAACCTGAAAAATCTGGAGATTTTATACCTGAGTGACAACCGTCTGACTGACATGAAAGCGCTAAAGGGTCTGAAGAATTTAAGAATACTGGATTTGGGCAGCAACCGTCTGAATGATGCAAAGGAAGTGCAGTATCTAAAGGGATTGGAGAAGCTGGGCCTTGGCTACAACGGTTTGAAAAAGCTGCCGGATATGAGAAGCCTGAAAAATCTGGAAGATTTATATCTGACCGGCAATTACCTGACGGAAAAGGAAATCAAGGCCAAAGTTCCGCAGAAGATTTTAAAAGACAAATATTTTAAGGAACATACTTATCTGTTTCAAAGAAATAATGCAGTCATACATCTAAAATCACCCACCGGCATTAATGGCATTACAAAGAATACAAAGAAAATATCCGGTAGGATCTCCCTGATATCGGGCTATAAAAACGGTTACTACGTCTGCCTGAGCAACCCGGATTCATCGAAATACCGGAATAAACGCTGGAAGGTAAAGCCGGACGGAAGCTTTGAAATAAACAATCTGGACTTAAGAAGCTGGGCGGGCGACACGGTTTCCTTACAGGTGCTGATCAATCCGAAGCTGGATGCCATGGATGGCTGGTATGAGGTCAACAGCATTACCTTCTGGGTGAAAAAATAAGTGCGGATGATAAGCAGCATAGAAAAGGCTGCGATGGTTATGGGGAAGGAAGAGGTACAGAAGGACGGTGCTTTTACCTTCTATACTTTTTCGTCCCGGAACGGAAAAGAAGCGTGGATTTACAAAATCAAAATCCAGAATGGGAAGAAGCACAGCTCCCTGTCCATCCCCAAAACCATACACGGCAAAAAGGTGACCAGGCTGGGCTGGCCGGATGCAAAAGGGTTTGAACCAAACAGAACCCTGTTCGATGAAACGATAGAACCGGAACATGATGTAGACGGGAGTACAAAAGCGGTAAACAAAATCCGCTCGATCCGGCTTCCGGATACGGTAGAAGTGATTGAACCCTGTGCGTTCAGCGGTTTGGATTCGGTAAAAAAGATACAGATTCCGGCAAAGGTGAAGAAACTGGAGAAATATACCTTTTATGGCTGTGACAGCCTTAAGACGGTCGTCCTGCCAGACAGCTTAAAGAAGCTGGACAATACGGCGTTGAGGGACTGCCCGAGCTTAAAGTCATTGCAATTATCGGCGAAAAACAAGACCTACCGGATCCGAAACAAATGCTTAATCCGCAAAAAGGATCAGGTACTGGTGTATGTGATACCGACTGGAAAGGATCTGCAGATACCGGACGGGGTCAGGGTAATTTCGGCATATGCGTTTATCAATGCGACCTCTCCAACGGTACATATTCCAGCGTCCGTCCAGAAAATTGAGCGGGCGGCATTTCAAAAAACATTCTCCCAGGAGAATATCAATATTAAGAATGTAACCGTTTCCGAAGCGAACAGCGTATATGCAAAGGATGGGCAGTGCATTTATAATAAGGCAGATAAGAGCCTTGCGGTTGCCATCCCGGATGCGGACAGGGTGCTGTATATTTCCAATATGGTTGAGAAGCTGACGCCGGAATACAGCCTGGTAAATTGCGATACGTCTGAAACGGATCTGGATAAGGTTATTTATCCGGAAAGTCTTAAATATGTCATTGTACCCGGTTTTATGGGAGGCATAGCGCATAATGTGTATTTTACAGGCAATGTGCCGCCTGAGGTAGAACGGCCCAAGGGATCAGGCGCGGCGCTTCCAATTTTCTGTAATGTGTACGTGCCGAAGGATTACGCGGATACCTATCAGGCGTGGTATAAGCAGCACAAATGCGCATCCTATGTAAACAGCTGGAATTTGTATGATCCGGCAACGATAAAGAAGTAAATGGATGTATCTGGCTTATCAGAGTTGTGAAATGAAACAGGAGCAGTCATGCTATGGGAACGAGATATTTCGGCTCCTATATTGAGCCATGGCACAAGTGGATGTGGGACAGCAGCGGCCATTATATCGCGGCAGGGAAGCTGAAATCCATCCGGATTCCGGATACGGTAGAATAATCGACCGGGCTGCATTTGGCGGACTGAATTCGATCACGACAATTCAGCTTCACCTTCCGAGTAAAAAAGTAAAACAGGCCGCCGGCACATAGGTGAATGTGCCGGCGGCCATTTGCTGCGCTCTAAAGCTGCAGCTTTTTGTTCATTCCGCTGCCTGTAAGCATTTTTTTGAATGCGGTCTTTTTGGAGCCTTTTTTCAGCGCCTTCGGAACCTTTACCTTGATTTTGGAAGCGGTTTTTTTGAATGCGCTGCTCCCGATTTTTTTCACGGCAGTGCCCTTGAAGGTCACATTGTTTAATTTTTTGCAGTTATAAAACGCCTTTTTCCCAATCTGGGCGACATTTTTGCCGATGGTGACGGATGTCAATTTTGAGGCATTTTTGAACACATTTGCTTGAATCTGCACAACCTTGTAATTGACGCCGCCGATTTTAACGGCAGCGGGAATCGTAATTTTAGTTGCCTTTTTATTGGTGCATTTGACGGCTGCAGCGGTTTTTTTGGCGTCGTCAAGTATGTTGTACTGCACGTTTTTATAGACAGCGGTATCCGCCTTAGGGACGTCGGGGGCTTTTTGCAGCGCGGCCTGCGCTTTTGTTAAGGCGTCCGCCAGCCCGTTTAATGCCGTAGCGTCTGCAGTCTGCGGTGCATTTGTAGCTGCGAGATAGGCTGCTTCGAAGGGCTTCCAGGAGTCTTCTGTATAGCCTAGGGAGCCGCCTGCATAGACGGCGGCTGCTTTTTCAAGGGCTGCGGCCAGGTTTTTCTTTGCTGCGGCCAATGCGTTGGCCAGCGCGTTTGCCGCTGCGTCTGCTTTTGCCGTATCGAAGTTTTTCTGGGCCTCCTGCAATGCCTTTAATGTCCTGTAAAGATACCTGGACTGCTCCTCCGGCGACAGGCCATCCGGCACTTTTGCAGTTGCTTTTTGGTACGCCGCTTCAAATGCCGAACGGATATTGGCCGGAATTCCGGCCGGGATGGATGCAATATCCGCCTGTGCTGTCTGGACGGCCTTGGAAAGCTCTGTCCGAAGGGCGGCAGCCGATTTCATTTTTATGGCGCCGGCTGTGGCAGAAAGCTCATCCTTTAATCGGTACATGGCGGAACGGCTGGCGTCCTTGCTTTTTGCAATGGCTTCTGCCCTGGAATAAGCGTCCTCAAACGACGACGTATTTTCATACAAACCGATGTTGTTCCGAAGCTCTGCCATCTGCGGCCCTGCGTTTTCATACGCGTCCATAAAAAGTGAAAATGCGGAAGCATACAGGATTTCTGTTTTTTGGTGCGAGCGGTCTGTCTGGCAGGTGTATTGCTTTAAGCCGTCTGTTTCCCTGGTAACCTCTGTCAAAATCCGGCCCTCATCCCAGTTATGCCCGGCTGGGCTGGCGGAGCCTGTCTTTAGCACGCCGTTGCAGAGGCTGCAGATGGTGTCCCCGGTGTAGCCAGTGGTTTCACAGCCAGCGGCTTTTTGGTTTTTTATGGTAGTCTGGCTGTGGCTGCATCCGGGAAGCGGCGCCGGATGCTCCTCTGATACGTGGATGTCATAGACTGTGCCGTCGATGACTGCCGTAGTATAGCCTTCGCCGATTCCGGTTATGGTGAGGGCTGCTGCATTGCTGCCTGCGCTTGTTTCAATCGAAACCGACGCAATGGATGCGTCCGGCTGCACCGTCACGTCGCCGTCTCCTTCGTAAGGGTTCTGTGTATAAGCTTCGTCCTTTTTGATTTCTACCGGGATTTCAGACGGATATTCCGTGATGACGCCTGCTTCATCCACTGCAAATCGGCTGTAATTTATCGCACGGTGGCTTGGCTCCCACAGAAGGCCGATGGAGCCGTCCTGCAGCTCGGACAGGCAGGAATATACATAGGTTCCGTAGCCGCCCTGCCCGCCAGGGACCGAAAAACGTTCGATGCACTCTAATGTCTGCCCCTCGTCGTCGTTTACCAGAAGCGTCAGGATCTGTCCGTTTGCACGGACTGCGGAAGGTGCAGAAACCAAAATGGCCTGTTTGCCGTTGATTTCTTTGGAATAAGAGAGTGCGGACAGATTGCAGCCTTTGTGGATGGAAATGTTGGTCTGTACCGCTGTCCCAAGCCGGTAAGAACCGTCGGGCTGTTTTTTGGCGTCCACATAACAGAGGTTTCCTACCGGGGCTATGTACCCTCCGTGCCGGAAAAACATGCGCAGCGTGCCGTCCTTTAATTCCACGATTTCATTTTCGGAGGAGGTGTCGATTTCCGTGCCGGAAACGGTCTGCATGTCTTCGGTCCGGCGCCACGACGCGCCGTTGTCTGTAGAATAGACGATACTTGCCGATTCGCGGCCCGGTTTCCAGTTGTAGCAGCCGACAACGATATCGCCGCATTTTGTGGTAATGCCCTTTCCGGGGGAAACTAAAAGCGCCTGATCGTTTTCGTCGTCGGGACGCTTGATCTGCGTATTTAAAATGGTCGGGTTTTCCCAGGTGCGTCCGTTGTCTTTGGAAGAAACCATAAATAGATAGCCGGTTTCATAGACATGGAGCGCGGAGCCGGCGTAAAATACATTTTGCTGGATTATGGTATCGCTGTCCACCTGTGTCTGGGTCAGCTCCGTCAACGTGCCGTTTCCCGTGTCGGAATAGAGGTTGTACCATTCGTCTACAACGTATTCGGAAGGGGAACCGTCTTCCATGCTTAATACGGATGCATAACCGTCTTCAAAATCGCCGACATAGTATTCATAGTCCGCCTGTTCGGAGTCCGGGCGGATTCTGGCTTTTGTCGTATATTCCGTTGTAAGCGCAAGGCGCCATTCGCCGTCCACCTCTGCATATCCGGTGCCAAGGCCGGGCTTGCGGAATTCTCCCATAGTGGTAACGCCGGTCGGGCAGGCGTCTGCAATGCAGTAGATGGTGTTGTCCGGCCCGACCATAAGGGCGGGGTCGATAATGGTGGTTGCATTTGTGAATGCATTCTGGCGGCTGTCCGGGAAATAAATCGGCAGGCTGTAATTCCAGGTCTTGCCCCCGTCTTCGGAAACGGATGCGATGGTGTCAAGCCCGCCGCCGTCCGGAGCGGAACCGTCCGCGCTGATCCGGTCGTATCGGGCGTCCGCAGCGGCGACCAATGCGCCTGTTTCCGTGGTGACTAAGGCCGGGATACGGAAATTGTCGCTGTTTGCCGTACCGGATGGGAAGGGGCCGCCTTTTGTAACGTTCCCGGCGGTTACGCTGATACTTCCGGCTTTTAAAAGCGGTTCGGATTTGGCATCCGCCGCAAGGGCCGGAGAGGAAAACGCCGGGAGGGCCGAAAAGGCCAGGGCGTTTGCAAGAAAAAGGGCAAAGCCACGTTTCCGGAGTGTGGAATGTGTTTTTCTGCTTTTCATTATTGAAACCTCCTGTATGATTTGATATTTATTAGTATAAAAAAATGGAGGAGGGCTGGCAATAGAAAAAGGGGAAAATTTTTGTTTTTCGTGAAATGAAACAAGCAGCCGGCACATTTACCTTTGTGCCGACTGCCTGTTTGTTACGATTTCAGGATTTTTCTTAATGCTTCCTTGTCTTCCTCTGCTATTCCCTGATCGCCTGCAAAGGCAGTCAGGAAAGACGGAAGAGAGCTTTGGAAGTTGACATCTATGAAATGTCTGGCAGATACGGATCTTAATTGGTCCAGTGTCAGCGCCGCGGAATAGTAGCGCTTCTGTCCCTTCTTGACAGCGGATACGACGCCCTTCTGCTCTAAGCGGGAGAGAAAGGTATAAATCGTCTGCTGCTTCCAGGTGCGCTGCTTTTCTTCGGTACAGTAACGGATGACGTCCTGCAGCGTGGCAGGCTCATCCAGCGTCCAGAGAAATTCTATGATCTCAGCTTCTGCATTGGTTAAATTGAGAAATGGTTCCATGAATACACCCCCTTACCTGTTGGTGAAATTTTTTTTTGTTACAAAACAATATTACTACAATATGGTAATTAGCGCAAGGGGTTTTTTGAAAATTTTTTATATTTTTTTATTTTTTGCAGAGCTCTTCGGCGAGGGCGTCAATGGCAGCCGTGCTTTCCTCATTTAATGCAGACATGATTTTCACCGTGTGCTCCGTAAAGGCAAGATCCTTGCAGCCCTCCAGCATTTTCTGCATGGTTCTTGCTGCGGCAGGTGCCCAGGAGCCGTTCTCAATGAGGGCGATGGTGCGCTTCTGGTAATTGCGTTCGGTTAAATTGTGGATGAATTCACGCATAAACGGGAAAACCTCTCCGTTGTAGGTAATGGAAGCCAGCACCAGCTTGCCGTAACGGAATGCGTCCTCCACGGCCTCCGCCATATCGCAGCGTGCCAGGTCGTTTACTACAACCTTCGGGCAGCCCTTTTCGCGTAGCTTGTCTGCCAGAAGGAGGGCAGCTTGTTTGGTATTGCCGTAAACAGAGGCGTAGGCAATCATAACGCCCTCCGATTCTACGGAATACGAAGACCAGGTATTGTAAAGATCCAGGTAATAGCCCAGGTTTTCCTTTAAAACCGGTCCGTGAAGCGGGCAGATGGTTTCGATGTCCAGGGCAGAGGCTTTTTTTAAGAGGTTCTGTACCTGTACACCGTATTTGCCCACAATGCCGAAATAATAGCGGCGGGCTTCGCATGCCCAGTCCTCGTCCACGTCAAGCGCACCGAATTTGCCGAAGCCGTCAGCGGAAAAAAGAACCTTGTCCAGTGCATCGTAGGTAACAATGACCTCTGGCCAGTGCACCATCGGCGCGGCTACAAATGTGAGGCTGTGCCTGCCGAGGGACAGGGTATCGCCATCCTTTACGACGGTCTGACGGTCGGAAAAATCCGTGCCGAAATACTGCTTCATCATGGTAAATGCCTTGGCGCTGGCAGCGATCCTTGTATTTGGATAGGCTTCCATAAATTTTGCGATGTTCGCGGAGTGGTCCGGTTCCATGTGCTGTACAATCAAATAGGCCGGCGCTGCGCCGCCTAATACGCAGTCAACGTTTTTTAGCCATTCTTCTCCGAATCGTGCGTCCACCGTGTCCAATACGGCAATCTGCTCGTCCATAATCACATAGGAATTGTAAGCCATTCCGTTTTCAACGGTGTACATTCCTTCAAAAAGATCAATCTCGTGATCGTTTACGCCTACATACTTAATATCGCCTGTAATTTCCATTATCTTATCGCTCCTTTGCTTTTTCCAAATATTGCCTGTCGTGTGACGGCTATGACATTATAGCATATGGAAGGCGGAAACTGCAATAAGATTGTCTTATTCTTTCAAGTATGGTAAAATACCCAGTTACTTTTCACGGGATGGAGTACCCGTACAGCATTGCGTAAATAGCGGTAAATCATGCGCCTGCTATTTACGCGATGCTGTACGAGCTCGAACTGTCACAAAAAACTTCCACAAGCTTCCGAAATGTGGTATACTAATCCAAATGCAGAAACAGGAGGACAATACCATGGATAAAGTAAGGACAAGATTTGCCCCAAGCCCCACCGGGCGGATGCATGTCGGCAATTTGAGAACCGCATTATATGCCTATCTGATTGCAAAGCATGCAGGCGGCGATTTTATTTTGAGGATAGAGGATACCGATCAGGAGCGCTACATGGAGGGCGCTCTGGATATCATATACCGGACTCTGCAGGACGCCGGCTTAGAGCACGATGAGGGGCCGGATAAGGACGGCGGCGTCGGCCCCTATGTACAGAGCGAGCGTCAGGCGAAGGGAATTTATCTGGAATATGCAAAGCAGCTTATTGAAAAAGGAGAAGCCTATTACTGCTTTTGCGGCAAGGAGCGCTTAGAGGGCTTAAAGCAGACCGTAGCAGGCAAGGAAATCATTCTTTATGACAAGCACTGCTTAAAGCTTGGCAAGGAGGAAAT
>CANDKL010000014.1 GCA_947385255.1 uncultured Roseburia sp.
ACGATGCGCTTGGCTTTTTGCTTCGGCACGGGATCAAACCGGAGCGGATACGGATCGATTTTTCTCTGCCTGCCTGGTCGGCAGAGAGCAGGGCGGCTTTTTTGGCGCTTGGAATCGCGGGAGATACGGTTCCGCTGGAATTAAACCGAAAGGAGATACGGGCGCGTGAAAATGCGGGCAGTGAGATGCTCATTTACGGCCTTCTGCCGCTGATGATCAGTGCGCAGTGCATCCGGCGCAATTTTTCCGGCTGTGGGCATTCCTCCGGCATACAGGAGCTTACGGATCGCTATGGCGTGGTATTTCCAGTGAAAAATCACTGTAATGAGTGCTACAATGTCATTTATAATTCCAGACCGCTCTGTCTGTTTTCTGTTTTGGAGGAGATCAAAAGCTTTGGTATCCGAAGCCTGCGGCTGTCCTTTACCACAGAATCTCGAGCAAGGGTACAGAAGCTGCTTGCACTTTTGGAGCGTGCGCTGGATGCGAAAGAACGTATCGACAGTCTTAAGGACAGCCTGCCGGGAGAATTTACATACGGCCATTACAAAAGGGGCGTGGAATAGAGGGATATATGGGCAGTATCTTTTGTGAAGCATCAAAATACCTGATGATTGTACTATTTGCGTTTTATACGTGGAGCTGTTTTTTTGTATTCCGGGCAAAATCAAAGGAAGGGCGGCAAAGGATGCTCCGCCGTCAGATAAGGTGGATGCTTTTACTGCATTTAGACGGATATCTGGTACTTCTTGTCCGGACAGGAAATTATAAAATAATGCTGTTTTATGCGGCGCAGCTTCTGTTTTTTCTGATTATCATCAGCAGCTACCATCTGCTGTACGAGCAGTCGGCGCAGCTTTTAGTCAACAATATGTGTATGCTGATGGCAGTGGGATTTCTGATTTTAAGCAGGCTTTCCTATGAAAAGGCCGTTCGGCAGTTTACCATTGCGGTGGGCTCTATGATCTTTGCGCTGGGCATTCCGTATCTGATTCAGAAAATCCGTTTTATCCGGAGACTGGCTGTTTTGTATGGCGTACTGGGCCTTGGCGCGCTTTTGGCAGTGGCCGTGCTGGGGCAGACAAGCTACGGCGCAAAAATTTCCTTTGCCATTGCGGGGATTACCATTCAGCCGTCGGAATTTGTCAAAATCCTGTTTGTGTTTTTTGTGGCCGGAATGCTGCATATGTCTGTAGAGCGAAAGCAGGTGGCGATTACGACGATTGCTGCCGCGGCCCATGTTGTCATTTTGGTTTTTTCAAGAGATTTGGGCGGTGCGCTGATTTTCTTCGTGGTTTATCTTGCCATGCTGTATGTGGCGACGAAAAAACCAGTTTATTTTTTGGGCGGCCTTGCATCCGGATCGCTTGCGGCGGCCGCTGCGTACCATTTGTTTTCCCATGTCCGCACGCGGGTAGTGGCGTGGCAGGATCCCTTAAGCGTCATTGATAAGGAGGGCTATCAGGTCTGCCAGTCATTATTTGCTATCGGAACCGGCGGGTGGTTCGGCACAGGCTTAACAAAGGGAATGCCGGAAAAAATTCCGGTGGTAGAACAGGATTTTGTGTTTTCGGCGATTTCCGAAGAGATGGGCGGTGTGTTTGCCGTATGTCTGATTATGGTTTGTATGAGCTGCTTTTTGATGCTTTTGAATATTGCTATGCAGCTAAAGGATGGTTTTTATAAGCTGGTGGCGCTGGGGCTTGGGACAATGTATGGCTTTCAGGTGTTTTTGACGATTGGCGGCGTAATCAAGCTGATCCCGTCCACCGGGGTGACGCTGCCGTTTGTGAGCTATGGCGGGAGCTCCTTATTCAGTACAATTATTATGTTTGCAATCATACAGGGGTTTTATATCCTGCGGGAAACGAAGCATACGTAAGGTTACGATTCTAAGCGGCATTCCAGACAGGAGCTGTGAACAGTAACCACGTAACAGAAGGGAAACGAGATGGAACGAAAAGAAAAATCCGGGGCAAATACGGATAATCGGGAATTTGCAGTCATTGCCTACTGCTTTATTGGGCTGTTTTTGTGCCTGATGGGTTATTTTGCGTATTATCAAATCGTAAAAAGCGAGGATTTTATCAATAACAGCTATAATATGCGCCAGGAGACCTTTGCCGAGACGATTGTCCGCGGGAAAATCCTTTCTGCAGACGGGCAGGTGCTGGCCGAGACGCAGGTGGACGAGGAGGGCAGTGAAACGCGCGTATATCCGCACGGCAGGCTGTTTTCCCATATCGCAGGATATGATACGAAGGAGCATGGCAGAGCCGGCATTGAGGCGTGGGTAAATTTCAACCTGCTGCGTTCGCATGCTTTTTTTCTGGAAAAAGCGATAGATCGCCTGGTGGGCCAAAAGAGCGTCGGCGATAACATAGTGACGACGCTGGATTACTCCCTGCAGCAGACTGCCTATGAGGCGCTCGGCAGCTATAACGGGGCAATTGCCGTCATAGAGCCTGCGACCGGAAGGATTCTGGCAATGGTATCGAAGCCTGATTTCGATCCGAATACCGTTTCGGAGGACTGGGAGCGGATTGTCGCGGATGAAAATACAGAATCGGTCCTGTTAAACCGCGCGTCCCAGGGGCTTTACCCGCCCGGCTCGACGTTTAAAATCGTGACGGCTTTGGAGTTTTTAAGGGAAAACCCGGGCAGCTATCAAAATTATACCTATGACTGCAGCGGTACCATCCCAAAGGAGGGCAGTACGCTGAGCTGCTTTGCGGGAGAGGTACACGGCAGTGTGGATTTGGAGCGCTCCTTTGTGAAATCCTGCAATACCTCATTTGCCAATATCGGCCTTTCCTTGGATGCGGATCATTTTGCGGATACCTGCAAAGGCCTGCTGTTTAACCGCACGCTTCCGGTAGAAAAGCTGGAAACGGCAAAGAGCAGCTTTGTGTTAAATTCCGATTCTGCTGTGAGCGAGGTGATGGAAACGGCAATCGGGCAGGGAAAGACGCTCGTGACGCCGCTTCATATGCTGATGCTGGTTTCCGCCATTGCAAACGACGGCGTTTTGATGAAGCCGTATGTGGTGGATTTCACCCAGAACGCAAAGGGCGGTACGGTGAGGACCTATGGATCGAATGCGTACGGCGCGCTGTTTGACGAACAGGAGGCCGCCATTCTGCAGGGCTATATGAAGGGCGTTGTCAAGGAGGGCACGGGAAGCGGATTAAAGGGTATGAGCTATCAGGCTTACGGGAAGACCGGTTCGGCAGAGTACGGGACGACAAAGGGAGACAGCCATGCCTGGTTTGTCGGATACGCCCATAAGGCGGGCAGGCCGGATATTGCCGTGGCAGTCATGATGGAGCAGGCGGGCACCGGAAGCGCACATGCGGTTCCGGCTGCAAAGCAGATTTTCGACTCGTATTACGGAGGATAAATTTTGCGGAGGAAGGAGGGAATTCTTTGACAGGGACATATGTACTATGTTACAGTGGGTGTATCAAATCAATGAATTGGGAAGGGAGAGGGTGCAATGGGTATTTTAAAGCGATGGGCAAGCGGTATGATGGGAGGTATTTTGTTTGGAACAGCAGTATGGGCAGGGCTTCCGCTGCAGGCAGCGGCTGCTCCGGAGTTTGTGGCAGGCAATTATGAAATTGATATGGAACGGATTCCGCAGGTGCATTTTTCGAAGCACAAGAACTGGGAAACACTCTATCAGACGGCGTGGGAGAGCCATAAGAGCAATATAAGGGCGGTTTCCAAAGGGTTAAATCCGGAGCTAACGACAGATGAGACACAGTCCTATTACGTAGACGAGGCGTTTGACGACAGGATTTTCCAGTGGGATACGCTGTTTATGATGCTGTTTGACAAGTATGGGATACACGAGTTTCCAACCTTAAATTCCATGGACAATTTTTACTATCACCAGTACGATACGGACGATGAATCGGACGGTTATATTTCCAGGATGATTTATGAGGAGGACGGGAGAGATTTTTATACCGATTACAGGAACGTCGACGCCATTAATCCGCCGATGTTTGCCTGGGCAGAGTGGGAGCAGTATCAGATCCACGGAGAGATTGACCGCTTTTTAAAGCCTGTAAAGGGCAAGGCAATTATCGACCGTCTGGATGCCTATTATCAGTTTATCAAGCGGACGCGCAGACATAAAACGGGGCCTATGGCGGGGCTTTATGTATCAAACGGACAGGGGAGCGGGCTGGACAATACGCCCGATCAGGATTATCAGGGCTGGGGGCAGGCCGTAAAGGACATGTCGTTCCAGCAGGTACAGGCGGCAGAGTATATCAGCAGGATTGCCGCGGAAATTTTAGAAAAGAAGCAGGGACTTACGGCAGAGGAGCAGAGGAAATATGCGGATCTCGAGGAAGCGTACCTACTCGAAAAGGAGGAGCTGACCGAGCTGATCCAGGAGAAGCTATGGGATGAGGAAAGAGGCTGCTTTTTCAACGCGGACAGCACGACAGGAGCGCTTAAGGACGTGGTGACGCCGATGGCCTTCTGGTCTCTCGCGGCAGGCGCCGCAACGAAAGAGCAGGCAGACCGCATGATTGAACAGTACGCGTTAAATTCAGAGAAAATGTTCCGTCCGAACGGCCTTTCTACGGTTTGCTATGATTATCCCTCGTTTAAACCAACCGGGGGCTACTGGAATGGGGCTATGTGGTCCCCTGCCTCCTTTCAGTGGCTGAAGGGCCTTCAGAAATACGGATACGACGCTCTGGCGTTTGAGGAAGCGGTCCGGCATATCAACGGACTGGCGGACGTCTGTGAAAAAGGGGCGTATGACAGGTACGGATCGTATTTGTATACGCTTTGGGAAAATTATTCTACGGAATATACGCTTCCCGGCTCTACGGAATTTTCCGACACACAGCCTGCAAGAGCGAATTTCGTAGGCTGGGCGGGCGCACTTGGGATTGGCTCCGTGATTGAGGATATCGCGGGGATTACCATTGACGCCAGTGAAAATGCTGTGAATTGGAATATCAGGCTGACCGAGGAATTTGGCATAGACAATCTGTATTTCAACGGGCCGTATGGAGAAAATTTCATCGATCTTTTCTGTGCCGGACGGGTGAGCAGTACCTCCGGCGCCAGGCTTACGGTAAAGGCGGATCATGACTTTGAGCTGCGTGTAAAGGTCGGCGGAAAAAGCGAAGTGATACAGGTCAAGGCGGGAGAACGCCAGTATACGGTGAGCGGAGAGGACGGCAGGAAGAGCTATCTGGGCATTCGTGCTTCTAAACGGCCGGAGGCTTCGTTTTCAGCAGAGCAGCTCCGCTGGGCGGACAGCGCCGTTTATTTTGACGGGCAGGAGGCTTCTGTCGAGGAGAACGGGCTGCCGGGACAAAGGGAGCTTGGAAACGGCAGTATATTCAATGTCAATACGGTAGGGTATTACAGGACAAACGAAGCATATCCGACTGCGCTGCGCGCGAGTGAATGGCTGCGGGGGGCCGGCATGGCGGACGCCATGGAATATGTCAAGGCTACATCCGTATCCGGTGCGGAGGGCTTTATGTTTATGGCGCCCGCGTCTAATTCCATGCAGACGGTAAAGGCCCTAATTGGCGTAAAAAACGGCACGGCAGCGGTTGAAGCCGATCTTTTGGACGCTTCCGAGGTGACAAGGTTTGCAGAGGCGGAGGAAACCGTTTATGCCGTTGAAATACCGTACTGTGCGGCAGGAGATACCAGCATGATGGTAGCGGTTATGATGGAGCAAAGCGAAAGCGGGCCGGGAGAAATCAGCCTGAAGGCGATTTTGCTTGAAAACGGCGGCGGAGAGGTGCTGGAGGCGCCGGTACAGGTGAGCGCAGCCTCCAGGGATGCCGGACTGCTGGTCAGTGCCGCGGCTCCGGAGGGCAGCCGGTACGACAGCTACCGGATTTACTACAGGAAGGCGCAGGGTGGCGCCTGGCAGATAAAGGAAGTGGCAGCGATGCCGTATCTGCTGCAGAGCCTCGACAATTACAAGCGCTATGAGATTTTTGTGACGGGTGTAAAGGGCGGACAGGAGTCTGCGGATTCGCAGACCGTAACCCAGATTCCTGAGCAGACGCAGCAGACCGACGCAAGGCGCGCCTACAGCGACTGGCTAAAGGTCAGAGGACAGGTTTTAAATGGGAATACCGATTTTTTCAATGTACGGCAGAATTTGAATTTTGATGTCACAGGCACAACCTACGGGACAACATTTACATTTTCCAGCAGCAGCCATTCGGCAGAATACGGCCTGCGCAATGATGGCTCTGTAAAAAGTCCGGTATTGCCGCAAAAGGATATGGAAACCGTGCTGAAGGTATCTGCCGTCTGCGGTACAAAGGCCATAAAAATAACGGTTCCGGTCATCCTGCCTGCACAAAAGCCCGCAGAGGGAGGCGAGGCTCCTGTGCCTGTCGATACGCAGGTTTTGGTGACACAGGGCGCACAGCCGCAAAGGGTTAGCCTGACCCAGGAAGGCAGCGCAGACTGGAAGCTGTTTGATCACACCGATCTGGCGCAGCTGGAGGCAAAGGCAGGCGGAAACGGAATTTCCGGCCTGTCGGCGATTGGGGAGGTTACCAAATTGAATGAGGATCCTTCGGACGCGGCGTTTTCCTTTACGGACGGAACGAAAAATCCGGAGGGAACCTATAATAAGGGCGTTGTCTTTGAAAAGGCGGGAAACGGAATTCGGTTTGAGCTTCCCTACAGTCCGAGGCGGCAGCAGGCCGGCATCTACATCGGGGCGTGGTCCTCGAAGGTGAAAATCAGCGCCGCTGTAAAAAAAGCAGGAAAAACAATAAAAGAATATACTACTTATTTTGATACCGGTTCACTGGCATCCGACGCACCCGCTATTTACAAAACCGTTTCTCTGGATTACCTGCTTGAGGATCCGGAAGCCATCCTGCAGGTAGAGCTGGTAAACGAAACGCTGTACGACGAACGATGGGGGAATTTCAATCTGGGCGCCATTACCCTAAGCCGCAGCTTTTTGGCGGAAGCGGCCGCATGTGAGCATGGAACCATCCTCATTACAAATCCCATTGCGTCTGCCGGAGAGGAGGTTACCGTATTCGCCGTTCCGGACGAGGGCTATTGTGTAAGGCCGGACAGCTTAAGGTACCGCAGCAGGGAGGACGGCAGCGAGGTCCGGATTGCTGGCGAGGCGTTCTGGATGCCGGCAGGAGATGTAGAGGTCAGGGCAGAATTTGCGGAGCTAGAAAAGCCGCTGGTTGCTTCCGTTTTGTTAGCGGCAGAACGGACGGCCTTATCCGTCGGAGAGCAGGTAAAGGTGACGGCGCAGGTTCTTCCGGCAGATGCCGGCAATCCGGCCCTGTCCTGGTCCTCGTCCAATGAAGCAGCCGCAAGAGTCGATGCGGGCGGTGTTGTAACCGCGGTTGGGGAGGGCAGTGCGGATATCATTGCCACGGCCTTAGACGGCAGCGGCGTATCCGCAAAAATCGGCATTACCGTGAAGGGGACGCCGGCCGGGCCGGGCCAGACGCCGCCGGAGGAGATGTTTGGGCAGGGGCAGATTTATGAAAGCGGCGGATATTACTATAAAATTACAAGCCTGTCGGGGCATACGGCTGAGGCTGCAGGAAGCAAAAACCAAAAGCGGAAAAAGATTATCGTGCCGGACCGTGTGACGCTTGGCGGAAGGACGTATCGGGTAACAGCCATCGGGGCCAAAGCATTTCGGAATTATAAAAAGGCAGAAAACGCTGTAATCGGAAAGCATGTGGCTAAAATCGGCAGCAGTGCATTCGCGGGCTGCACGAAGCTGAAAAAGGTGAATATCAAGAGTACAAAGCTGACGCAGATAGGGAGTAAAGCGTTTGATCAGTGTAAGGGGCTCAAAAGCATTACGGTAAAAAGCAAGGCGCTGAAAAAGGTGGGAAAGAATGCCGTCAGGGGAATTCCCAAAAAGGCAGTGATTCGGGTGCCGGCCGGGAAAAAGGCAAAATATAAGAAGCTGTTTGGGAGAAAGGTGGTTTAAAGCCCGGGCATAGGACGGATTCCTCTTGATTCCTTTTCTGGGATCTTGACAAATGCTGCGTTTTCTTGTATGCTTTCATAATGGTATGAAAAGAATCAACTATAAAAATTGAGGAGGAATGTTGTTTATGAAGCTTAAAAAAGTATTATGTATTGCAATGACAGCAGCGGTTACAGCTGTTTCCATGGCAGGATGCGGCTCCGGCGGGGATCAGCCGGCCGGTACCAATGAAGGTGCAGATACGGCTCAGGAAGGAGAAAGCGACGGCGGAAGCGAAAGCGATGCTGCAGCCGGCGGAACGTTTAAAATCGGCGGTATCGGACCTCTGACAGGCGGGGCAGCCGTTTACGGAATTGCCGTAAAGAACGGCGCGGAGCTTGCCGTCAAGGAAATCAACGAAGCCGGCGGTATCAACGGAGCGCAGATCGAGATCAACTACCAGGATGACGAGCATGACGCGGAGAAAGCGGTCAATGCTTACAATACCTTAAAGGACTGGGGTGCACAGGCGATCTTAGGAGCCGTTACCTCTGCTCCGTGCGTGGCAGTCGGAAGCGTATCCTATGAGGACAATATTTTCATGCTGACTCCTTCCGGAACAGCCGTAGACTGTGTAAAATATGACAATGCCTTCCGCGTATGCTTCTCCGACCCGATGCAGGGCGTGGAATCTGCAAAATATATCGGCGAGCATGGCTTGGCGACAAAGGTTGCCGCAATTTATGACAGCTCCGACGTTTATTCTACAGGAATTTATCAGGCATTTGCAGAGGAAGCGGAAAACCAGGATTTTGAAGTGGTAGCGGCAGAGGCGTTTACGTCTGAGAGCAAATCCGATTTCTCTGTACAGCTGCAGAAAGCAAAGGATGCCGGAGCAGAGCTGGTATTTCTGCCATTCTATTATTCAGAGGCCGCTCTGGTGCTCAACCAGGCCGCGGGCATGGATTTTAAACCGGTATTCTTCGGCTGCGACGGCATGGACGGGATTCTGGCAGTTAAGGGCTTCGATGCGGCGCTGGCAGACAACCTGATTTTCTTAAGCCCGTTTACACCGACCTCCCCGGATGAAACAATCCAGAAGTTTGTCGGCGATTATGAAACGGCGTACGGTGAAACGCCGAACCAGTTCGCAGCGGACGCTTACGACGGCATCTATGCGATCAAGGCTGCTATGGAAGACGGCAATGTTACCCCGGATATGTCTCCGTCCGATATCTGTGAAGCATTGAAGGCGGCGATGGTAAATATTACAATTGACGGAGTAACAGCGAAGAACCTCACATGGGAAGCAAGCGGTGAGCCGAGCAAAGAGCCTATGGTTGTAAAGATTGCCAATGGCGATTATGCAGTGGTAGATGATGACGATGCGGCAGCCGGCGGCGCAGAGGCTGTAAATAATACAGAAGCTGCGGATACGGCAGACGCAGAGTAAGAGATGAGCGGGGGGTTATCTGGATCAGATAACCCTTCTCTTTTCCTATTTTAAACCGGATGGGGGATTTCTATGAGCTTTATATCTTATTTGATTAACGGTATCAGCCTGGGAAGCGTATATGCAATCATTGCACTGGGCTATACCATGGTATATGGAATTGCCAAAATGCTGAATTTCGCGCATGGGGATGTGATTATGATCGGCGCCTATGTCGTGATGGCATCCATTACACGCGCCGGGCTTCCGCCGTTTGCGGCGATTTTGGTTTCTATTGTTTTTTGTACAGTGCTTGGAGTTGTCATTGAAACGGTGGCGTACAGGCCTCTGTTAAACGCGGCCTCTTCACTGGCTGTTTTGATTACGGCAATCGGCGTAAGCTATCTTTTGCAGAATATCGCGCTTTTGATTTTCGGTGCAAATACCATTTCCTTCGCATCTGTGGTTTCGGTTCCGGCCCTTGTGCTGGCGGGCGGCGCGCTTACGATTACGGGTGAAACGATTGTAACGATTATCTGCTGTATCGTCATCATGACGGCACTTATGGTATTTATTAAAAAATCAAAAGCAGGGCAGGCGATGCTTGCCGTTTCGGAGGACAAGGGCGCGGCGCAGCTGATGGGCATCAATGTGAATGGGACCATTGCGCTGACCTTTGCAATAGGTTCGGCGCTGGCGGCAGTTGCCGGCGTGCTGCTTTGCTCAGCCTATCCGACACTGACGCCGTATACCGGGGCAATGCCCGGCATCAAGGCCTTTGTAGCCGCTGTATTCGGTGGGATTGGCTCGATTCCCGGCGCCTTGATTGGCGGCATTCTCTTAGGTGTAATTGAGATTTTCGGGAAAGCATATATTTCATCCCAGATGGCGGATGCCATTGTGTTCGGCGTTCTGATTGTCATATTGCTTGTAAAGCCCGCGGGCATACTGGGCAAGAACATTCAGGAGAAAGTGTAGGTGGCGGCATGAAAAAATTAAACAAAACGACAAAAAGCAACCTGATTACATACGGCATGGTGATTGTATTGTTTGTCCTCATGCAGGCGCTGGTTTCTGCCGGACAGATTTCAAGCCTTCTGCAGGGCCTTTTGGTACCCTTGTGCGCTTACATTATTCTGGCGGTTTCCCTGAACCTTACCGTAGGCATTTTAGGAGAGCTGAGCCTGGGGCATGCGGGATTTATGTGCGTGGGAGCCTTTACAAGCGCGTTTTTTTCGAAATGCATGGCAGAAGCCATTCCGGTATCCGGCGTACGGTATTTTCTGGCGATTTTAATCGGAGCGGCATGCGCCGGCATCTGCGGAATCCTGATTGGAATCCCGGTGCTTCGGCTCAAGGGAGATTATCTGGCGATTGTAACGCTGGCATTTGGAGAAATTATTAAAAATATTGTAAATATCCTGTTTATCGGAAGAGATGAAGCAGGCTTTCATTTTTCGACAAAGGATACGCTCTCTTTAGGGCTTTCTGCAGACGGGGAGGTCATTGTCAACGGCCCGCAGGGGATTACCGGAACGCCGAAGGATTCGACCTTTGCGATCGGCGTGGTATTGATTCTGATTACGCTGTTTATTGTGCTGAATCTGATTCATTCCAGAAGCGGGCGTGCCATTATGGCTATCCGGGATAACCGGATTGCAGCGGAGTCGATTGGCATTAACATCACAAAATATAAGCTGATGGCATTTTCAGTTTCCGCTTCCTTAGCAGGCGTGGCAGGCGTTATTTATGCGCACAATCTGGCGACCCTGACGGCGCAGCCGAAGAACTTCGGCTACAACATGTCCATTATGATCCTGGTATTTGTCGTACTGGGCGGAATCGGGAATATCCGGGGCTCTGTCATTGCGGCGATTGTCCTCACGCTTTTGCCGGAGCTGCTTCGCGGCTTAAGCGATTACCGTATGCTGATTTATGCGGTCGTCCTGATTGTGATGATGCTCTTTAACTGGAGTCCCAAGGCGATTGCATGGCGGGAGCAGTATGCTTCGAAATTCAAACGCAACAAAAAGGAGGCTGCATAATATGGCATTGTTAGAGGTAAATAATTTGGGGATCTCCTTTGGCGGCCTGCGTGCGGTCAACGGGTTTCGGCTGCAGATTGAAAAAGGCTGCCTGTACGGGCTGATTGGGCCGAACGGAGCAGGCAAGACAACGGTATTTAACCTTCTGACAGGCGTTTATAAGCCAAACGAAGGCGTGATTCTTTTAGACGGCGAAAACTTAGTCGGCAAAAGGACGATTGATATCAACAAAGCAGGCGTGGCGCGTACCTTCCAGAATATCCGCTTGTTCAAGGAGCTTTCTGTGCTGGACAATGTAAAGGCAGGACTGCACAATCATTATAAATACTCCACCTTAGAGGGCATTTTCCGGCTTCCGAAGTATTTCAAAACGGAAAAGGCAATGGATGAAAGGGCGATGGAACTGTTATCGGTGTTTGATCTGGACAAAGAGGCGGGCACGCTGGCGGCGAACCTTCCTTACGGCAAGCAGAGAAAGCTGGAAATCACAAGGGCGCTTGCGACGGAGCCGAAGCTCCTTCTTCTGGATGAGCCTGCGGCCGGGATGAATCCGAATGAAACAAAGGAGCTAATGGAAACCATCCGTTTTGTCCGGGACGAATTCCATATGACGATCCTGCTGATTGAACACGATATGAAGCTGGTTTCCGGGATCTGCGAAAGGCTGACCGTATTAAATTTCGGGGAAGTGCTGGCTGAGGGCAATGCATTCGACGTGCTGCATGATCCGGAGGTCATTAAGGCATATTTAGGCGAATAAGGGGGATTGTGGAAATGGCGATGCTTGAAATCAAAGATATTGAAGTATATTATGGCATGATACAGGCGATTAAGGGAATTTCGTTTGAGGTTAAGGAGGGGGAGGTCATTGCCTTAATCGGTGCAAACGGCGCAGGAAAGACGACCATCCTGCATACGATTACAGGCCTTTTGTCCCCGAAGCGCGGCTCTGTTCTGTTTGAAGGGCAGGACATTACCAAAATCCCTGCGCATAAAATCGTATCGCTCGGTATGGCGCATGTGCCGGAGGGCAGAAGGGTGTTTGCTGATTTGACTGTTTATGAGAACTTAAAAATGGGTGCGTATACCCGCAAGGATAAAGCGGAAATCGACGAAACGATCGCTATGGTTTACAAACGGTTTCCCCGGTTAGAGGAACGGAAAATCCAGCTTGCCGGAACCTTAAGCGGCGGGGAGCAGCAGATGCTTGCTATGGGGCGGGCACTGATGTCTCATCCGAAAATTATTTTGATGGACGAACCGTCCATGGGGCTTTCTCCGATTCTGGTCAATCAGATTTTTGATATTATCGAGGAGGTCAGCAAAAGCGGTACAACGGTTCTTTTAGTCGAGCAGAATGCAAAGAAAGCGCTTTCGATTGCAGATCGGGCGTACGTGCTGGAAACCGGGAAAATCGTCTTGGAGGGAGATGCAAAGGCGCTGATGGACGACGATTCTATCAAAAAGGCCTATCTTGGAGAATAAACGACGGCTGCACATGAAATGGATTGGGAGGAGAAGCGATATGGAGCATGTAGTCATTACAATTGCAAGGCAGTACGGAAGCGGCGGACGGACCGTCGGAAAAATGCTGGCTAAAAAGCTTGGGATTGCTTATTACAGCAGCAATTTGCTGAAAATGGCGTCTGAGGAAAGCGGCATCAGCGAGCAGATGTTTGCAAAGCTGGATGAGAAGTTAAAAAACAGTCCGTTTCTTCGGATGTCCACCGATATTTATACCGGAGACTTAATTTCGCCGGAAAGCAGCGATTTTGTATCGGCGAAAAACCTGTTTAACTACCAGGCAAGAGTCATAAAACGTCTGGCGGAAACGGAAAGCTGCGTGATTATCGGGCGGGCAGCGGATTTTGTATTAAAGGATTATCCGAATGTCGTCAGCGTATTTGTGCACGGTTCGCCCGAGTTTAATCTGGCCAGGGCAATGGAGCAGAACAGCATGACCGAAAGCGAGATGCAGAAATTCATTGCAAAGACAGATAAATACCGCGCAGAGTTTTATAAGCATTATACCGGGCGGGAATGGACGGACGCAAGAAATTATGATTTGTGCTTAAACAGCAGTAAGCTGGGATTTGAGAAATGTGTAGAAGAGATACAGGCTTATATGAAAGTAAGATTTTAAGATTTGTATAAAGTCACGTTTCTGTAAGGTACGTATGCTATATTGTTCTTATATTCTATTGGGAGGTATGGCATATGAATTTTATGAAAAGAGCATTTTTATATCTGGGGCGAAAAAAGGGAAGAACCCTCACGCTGGCGTTCCTTTTGTTTTTTATGTCGTGTTTTGTGCTGGTGGGAATTTCCTTTCAGAAAAGCACAGAAAAAGAAATGGATAGACTGCGGCAGAGCCTGGCATCCGGCTTTACCTTGAAGGTGAATACGCAAAATGAACTGTATCGTGGTTCTGTCGATTATGGGAATGGAATCTCTGGCTATGACTATACAGGCCCCATGATTACAGAGGAGATGATTGAAAAAATCTGCTCTGTGGATGGCGTAAAGGACTATAACGTCAATGTACAGCATACTGCATGGGCAGACTTAAAGTTAAGGCCCGGTATGTATGCGGATGAGCTGGAACACGTAGAACATCTGGGAGAAATCATGACGGATCCGCCTACAAAAGAAGAGCTGATGTGCTGGGGGAAGGCGCTGGATCTTTATCCCTGCAGGAATGGATCCCTGCATAAAAACTTCCGGTCAGGAGCCCTCACAATTGTGGAAGGCCGCAATATAAAGCCCTCGGACCGGTTTAAAGCCGTCATCTCAGATTGGCTGGCCAAAAACAACCATCTGTCGGTAGGGGATACCATAACGTTTGAATCCAAGGAAGGGTCGCATGAATATTTTCCCAAGCACCCAATGGAAACAATTGGCGTGCCGGTTGAGGTTGAAATTGTCGGGGTGTTTCATTCGGCCGTTTCCTTTCCGGAATCGACTTCTACGCTGGAAAGCAGTTATATAGAAAATGTAGTTTATGTAGATATGAATACTTACATGGAGCGGGAAGAGAACCTGGAACAGTTTGGTTATGAAGGGCTGCGGGGGCTTATTACAGTTGAATTTATGGTAGAAGATCCGAGGCAGCTGGATTCTATCATGCAGCAGGTAAAACACGGGGATGAACTCGATCTGGAAAATATGGAGCTTGAGGTGGATGAAACCGCATATCAGGCGACAGCCAGGCCTTACCGTCAGATTCATTTTTTTGCAATATTGCTTTTGATAGTGGGGCTTTGCGGGATTGGCAGTATCCTTTATCTGGTGTTAAAGCTCTGGGTGCAGGGAAGGAAGCATGAAATCGGTATCCTGTATTCCATCGGGATAAAAAGGGGAGCCGTTTTAGCCCAGCTGCTGACGGAATGCCTGCTGGTATCGGCAGCTGCTCTGCTTCTCACTTTTATTTTATCAGGGCCCATAGTAACTACCTGTGCGGCTACGGCAGAACGGCTGACCGCGCCAAAGGAAGACGCAGAAGCGTACCGGATGACTCTTTTGGCATTTGCTCCGGTTATTACAAAAACATCATCCGATGAGGCGGTACTGGAGCGTGTGGTTTCAGGAGATGCAGTCCTGTTTATGGCGTTGTTTGTATGTGGGATTTCGGGGATTAGCGTGATAGCATCATTTGTGGGTGTGAACGGGCTAAAGCGGAAAAGAGCATGTCTCGCACAAATGCTGTAGAACTTAAAATTCCAACAAAAAATCGGGGTAACAGGATTCGAACCTGCGACCTCACGGCCCCCAGCCGTGCGCTCTGACCAAACTGAGCCATACCCCGCTGACACCTATTATAACATATTTTAAAAAAAAGGGAATACCCTTTTTTGTTTTTTATTTTGAATATCTTGGATCTGGGGTTACTTTTCCCACTCCGTGAAATGTAATTGGATCTGAGCCGGAAATCTAAAACGAAGCTCCGGCAGCCGGAGGAACTTCTTACATTCACGGTATAGCAAAGAGAAACAGGAGGAAACGAAAATGGAGTGTGACTATTGTGCATATCATGCATACGATGACGAGGCAGAAGAATATTATTGCTCTGTGAATCTGGATGAAGATGATATGGCACGCTTTATGAGCCGCAAGTATCGATATTGCCCGTACTTTAAAAATGGGGATGAATATCAGGTTGTAAAGCATCAGATATGAGGAATTTCAATTTGGAGGTGAATGATATGGGCGATATTTTTCTGAAAACTCTGAACATGAGTATTACTGCATGCTGGCTGATTCTGGCAGTATTGCTGCTTCGGTTCCTGTTGAAAAAGGCGCCGAAGTGGAATGCCGTTCTTTTGTGGGGGATTGTCGCTTGGCGGTTGGTGATTCCCGTTTCCTTTGAGAGCGCATTGAGCCTGATCCCCAGTGCCGAGACCTTCAGCGCCCATAACATCCAGTATGAAACGCCCGTCATCAGCAGCGGGATCCCTGCCGTCAATAATGCGGTCAATCCCGTCCTGGGCGAACTGTTTGCGCCGAATCCGGCCGCCAGTGTCAATCCTATTTATGTCTGGTTGCTGATTGCGGCGGTAATCTGGCTTATGGGTATTGCCGCTATGTTGTCGTATGCTGTAATCAGCTATATACAGGTATCCCGAAGCGTTTCGGAAAGAGTACCCTATGAGGGAAACATCTTTCTGTGCGACCAGGTGAAGTCTCCGTTTATCTTGGGGCCGGTTCGGCCCAAAATCTATCTGCCCTCCGGCATGGACAGGATAACTATAGAATCGGTTTTGGCCCACGAAAAGGCACATCTGGCAAGACGTGACCACTGGTGGAAGCCTCTGGGCTTTCTGATCCTGACGGTTCACTGGTTTAATCCCCTGTGCTGGACTGCCTATATGCTGTTTTGCAGAGACATGGAACTGGCTTGTGATGAAAAGGCGATCCGGCAAATGGATTTGGACGGAAAGAAGCAATACTCTGCCGCTCTGCTGGCGTGCAGTACCGGGCGGCGGCCGGCAACAATTTGTCCGCTGGCTTTTGGGGAAATCAGCGTAAAGGAAAGGGTAAAAAACGTATTGCATTACAAAAAACCGGCGTTCTGGATTGTATCGGCTGCTGTGGCTGCTTGCGTTGTCATAGCGGTCTGTTTTTTGACAAATCCAGCGGCATCAGAGCCGGACACGCCAAACGCAGAGCGTCCGGCTTTGCTCATGAACGGCGATGTCTATGTCGATCCGTATATGCCGGTATCCGGCTTGCCCTATGGCTATCAGTCTGCCGGGAAACTGACAGGCGAACAGGCAAATCATACGGGACTTGAGGGCATTGAGTATTTCATGCATCCATCCGGAGCAGAGGATTTTTATACCTATCAGGAGTGCGGAACCCCCATTGATCTCAATACGGTGGACAACGAACAACGTCAATGGGCTTATATGCGCTGGGTACTGGTAAAGAATGATGGGATTGAAAACCGGAAATTGACCCTTGACGATGTGGTCATGCTGTCACAGAAGAAAGACGCGCTGACTTGGTCAGATTTTGAGCGATATCAGGGACAAGACACTGGCTCAGGATTGTATATCAGGCGTTACGAGATAGATGAGCTCTTCGAGGTTTGGATTGGCGGCGTTTTGGACGAGACGCCTATGTATATCTATCTGAAGGTCAACAATGAGGCGGATGATGCAATTGATATTCGGACAGAGAATGCGTTCGCATTCATTGAGGCGCACAGAAAAGATATAGTCAAAGCAAATTGATATTTGAAAGTCTTTGGAGAATGTGGTAAAATAAATTAATTTATGCGCAAATCTTCCGCAAAATGTGACGTACAGCTGCCGGAAAGCAGTTTTCAAACATGCTCCAATGGATTAGCGGTACAAAGCTGTTTCAAAGGTCATGAAGAGACAAGCGCCTGAGAGGAGAATATCGTGGATTTACAAGATAAAAAAGAAAGAAAACCAGCGCTGAGCGATAAAATTCTGATGAGCGTGGAGAAGCCTGCCCGCTATATCGGAGGAGAAGTAAATGCGGTCATGAAGGATCCTTCCCAGGTGGAGATTCGGTTTGCCATGTGTTTTCCTGACGTATACGAAATCGGGATGTCGCATCTGGGTATTCAGATTTTATATGATATGTTTAACAGGCGAAGCGACGTATACTGCGAGCGCGTTTACTCTCCCTGGCCGGATCTGCACCGGATTTTAAAGGAAGAACAGATACCGCTGTTTGCACTGGAATCTCAGGATCCGATCCAAGTTTTTGACTTTCTGGGTATTACCATTCAGTATGAGATGTGCTATACCAATATTCTGCAGATACTGGACTTGTCCGGGATTCCGCTGCTTGCGAAGGACAGGGGAATGGAGCATCCGTTTGTGATCGGCGGCGGTCCATGCGCATATAACCCGGAGCCTCTGGCGGATTTTTTTGATCTGTTTTATATCGGAGAAGGGGAAACCAGCTATGACGAGCTGTTTTGCCTTTATAAAGCATGGAAAAAATCCGGTATGGACCGGAAGGAGTTTTTGCGGAAGGCGGCGCGTGTGCCGGGGATTTATGTGCCTTCCTTTTATGAAGCCGTTTATCATGAGGACGGTACGATTGCCGATTTTCATCCGACCGAAGACGGAATTCCTGCCCGGATAGAAAAGCAGGTGGCAATGGATCTGACGGATGCGCCGTATCCTTCGAAGCCGTTGGTGCCGTTTATTCAGGTGACGCAGGATCGGGTGGTGTTAGAAATCCAGCGCGGCTGTATCCGCGGCTGCAGGTTCTGCCAGGCGGGAATGATTTACCGGCCGACAAGGGAAAAGGATGTGGAGGTTTTAAAGAGGCAGGCGTATGAGTTGCTCAAAAATACCGGCTATGAAGAGATTTCCTTAAATTCCTTAAGCTCCTCGGATTATTCGAGGCTTAAGGAGCTGGTGACCTATTTGATTGAAGAGTGCGGTGAGAGACGGGTGAATATTTCGCTGCCTTCTTTACGGATCGATGAGTTTTCCTTAGATGTCATGAGCAAGGTTCAAGATATTAAAAAGAGCAGCTTAACGTTTGCTCCGGAGGCGGGTTCACAGCGATTAAGAGATGTGATTAACAAGGGTCTGACCAGAGAGGTCATTCTGGAAGGGGCGGGGAAGGCGTTTGAGGGCGGCTGGCAGAAGGTGAAGCTGTATTTTATGCTGGGGCTGCCGACCGAAACCGTGGAGGATCAGGAGGCGATTGCGGAGCTTGCCAATGAGATTGCAGCCCGTTATTATGATATTCCAAAGGAAAGGCGAAGTGGAAGGTGTCAGATTACCATCAGCACCTCATTTTTTGTGCCAAAGCCCTTCACGCCGTTTCAATGGGCGAAAATGTATCCGAAGGAGCATTATCTGGAATGTGCGAAAACCGTCAACGAAGCAGTCAAAAATCAGCTGAACAAAAAGAGTATTCGCTATAACTGGCATGAAGCGGACGTTACGGTTTTGGAGGGGATTTTAGCCAGAGGGGACAGAAGGCTGGGAAAAGCAATTTTGCGTGCGTATGAAAAGGGATGCCTGTTTGATGCGTGGAGTGATTTTTACGATCATTCGAAGTGGATGGAGGCCTTTTTGGAAACGGGAATCCATCCGGATTTTTATACAGTAAGGGAACGGAGCTTAGAGGAAATACTTCCGTGGGATTTTATCGATGCGGGCGTGACAAAAGCATTTTTAAAGCGGGAGTACCACAAGGCGCTGGAGGGTAAAGTGACCTTAAACTGCAGGATGCAGTGCAATAGCTGCGGTGCCGGAAAATATCAGGGAGGTGTGTGCGTTGAAAATCAGAATTAAATTTCGTAAATACGGTGTGATGAAATTTATCGGACATCTGGATACCATGCGTTATTTTCAGAAATGCATCCGCCGGGCGGGGATTGATATTGCTTATTCAGAAGGGTTCAGCCCGCATCAGATTATGTCCTTTGCCGCGCCTCTTGGGGTTGGCATTACCAGTGACGGGGAATATCTGGATATTGAAGTAAATTCCACGAAAAGCTCGGCAGAGGAGCTTCAAAGCCTGAATGCGGTTATGGCAGAAGGGGTAGAGGTTGTTTCTTACCGAAGCTTAAAGGATACGGAAAAAAAGGCGATGTCTATTGTGGCGGCGGCAGATTATGAGCTTCGGATTCGGGATGGATATGAGCCTCCTAAGGTAGATTATGAAGCTGCTTTCAGGGAATTTTTTGACGGGCCGAAGGAGGTTTTCATTACAAAAAAGACGAAGAAAAGTGAAAAAACGATCGATCTGAAAAAGCTGGTGTATGGGTTTCGGATTTTTATGGAACAGGATCGGCCTGTTTTTTATTTGAAGGTATGTACCGGAAGTACGGATAACCTAAAGCCGGAGACGGTGCTGGAAGCGTTTTATGCGTTCCTGGGGGAGAAGCTGGATCCCTTTTGCATTCAGATTCACAGAATAGATGTTTATGGCATGCAGGACGGCGCACTGGTGTCCTTGGGAGAGATGGGGGAACGCATTGAGTAATCGAATGATTGTTACAAAAGAAATGATACAAAACCGGCCGTATCTGGTCACGGCTTTATTGGAAGAGGATCGGTTAATGGAGGTATCCTGCGATGCTGTCGGCAGCAAATCTGTGCTGGGCAGCATTTTTATCGGGAAAATCAAACGAATTGCAAAGAACGTCGGGGCAGCCTTTGTAGAGCTTGCGCCGGGTGAAACGGCTTATTTGCCGTTAGCAGAGGTAAAAGAGCCTCTTATGGTAAAGCAATGCCGCCCCGGGAGGCTGACGGAGGAGGATGAGCTTGTCGTTCAGGTGGTAAAGGATGCTGTGAAAATGAAGGAGCCGACGGTTTCGACGAACATTACACTAACCGGGCAGCGGCTGGTATTTACACGGGAGAACCGGCTTTTGGGAATTTCGAAGAAGCTTGGAAAACAGGAACGGGAATCTTTGCGGGAGCTGTTTTCCGAAAGAAAAGAGGATTGGTACGGGCTGATTGTAAGAACGAGCGCCGTAAATTGCACGAAGGAGCAGCTTTTGCGGGAATTTGAGGAATTGTATGGCCGGTTTTCGGCGATTACCGGGCAGTATATGCACCGTACCTGCTACAGCTGCCTGTACCGTGCGCCTTCGGGATATGTTTCCGGTGTGCGGGAGGCTCTCTCGCTGGGGCTTCATCGGATTGTGACGGACGATGCGGCGATTTATGAGGAGCTGAAAGAAGCGTTCGGGGAGGACGTGGCTCTGTGGGGTGGGGAACTTGTGCTGTATGAGGATCAAACGCTTTCATTGTCCGCGCTTTATGGGCTTAAGGGTAAGCTTAAGGATGCCCTAAAGGAGAAGGTCTGGTTAAAGTCCGGCGGTTATCTTGTGATCCAGCCGACCGAAGCGCTTACGGTAATTGATGTCAACAGCGGTAAGTGCGTGAAAGGGGTTCAGAAAGGACTTTACCTTAAGATTAACCTGGAGGCGGCGGAGGAGATAGCGCGCCAGCTTCGTCTGCGGAATATTTCCGGGATTTGTGTGGTGGATTTTATCAATATGGATACGGAGGAGGAGAAGGAGGAGCTGGCGAGGAGCTTGAGGTCTCATCTGTCAAAGGACCGTGTTCCGGCCGTGCTTGTGGATTTTACGAAGCTGGGACTGGCGGAGATTACCAGGAAGAAGGTGAAACGGCCGCTGTGGGAGCAGGTGTTCCAATAAAAGCCTTTTTGTAAAATCTCTCTGCTGACATTTGACGAACTGCCGATTATCTTATATAATAAATCTAACTATGCATACATATACCACCCAATCAGAGGAAATGCATAAGAATGTTTATGCCGGAAGGCAGTTGGAGGCTTACATGATTAAGAGCATGACAGGATTCGGCCGCTGTGAGGTTCTGGAGAAGGAACGCAAGTTCACGGTAGAGCTCAAATCCGTAAACCACCGGTATCTGGATGTCAACATCAAGATGCCGAAGAAGCTGGGCTTTTTTGAAAGCGCCATCCGCACCCTGCTCAAGGAATACATACAGCGGGGCAAGGTAGATGTGTTTATCTCTTACGAGGATTATACCGAAGAGAATTTTGCATTAAAATACAATGAGGAGGTCGCCGCAGCATACGTAAAGTACTTAGAACAAATGGCGCAGTCCTTTCATCTGGAGAATGATATCCGCGTCAGCACGCTTTCCCGATTCCCGGAGGTCTTTACCATGGAGGAGCAGAGCGTGGACGAAAAGGAGCTTTGGACGCTTTTGGAAAAGGCGCTGCGCTGCGCCTGCGAGCAGTTTGTAGAGAGCCGGATCACGGAAGGAAAGCGGCTGGCAGAGGATCTGCTGGAGAAATTAAATACGATGTTAGGCTATGTGACCTTTATTGAGGAGCGTTCGCCGGCAATCCTTTCCGAATACCGCAGCCGGATCGAGGAGAAGGTCAGAGAGCTTTTGGATGACAAGCAGATAGACGAAAACAGAATTATTACTGAGGTTACGATTTTTGCAGACAAAATCTGTGTGGACGAGGAAATCGTGCGCTTAAAGAGCCATGTGGAATCGACGAAGGCGGCTTTAGAGGGGGGCGGCAGCATCGGCAGAAAGTTAGACTTTATTGCGCAGGAGATGAACCGGGAAGCCAATACCATCCTGTCTAAAACCACAGATTTGGAGATTTCAGACGTCGGGATTAACCTAAAGACCGACATTGAAAAGGTCCGGGAACAGATTCAGAATATTGAATAGGAGACGGCAATGGCAGGACTGATGAATATTGGATTTGGCAATCTGGTCAATACAGATAAAATTATTGCAATTGTTGCGCCGGACTCCGCTCCGGCCAAGCGGCTGGCGCAGAAGGCCAGGCAGGAGGAGCGCGCGGTAGACGCGACGCAGGGCAGGAAGACAAGGAGTGTTATCGTCATGGATCAGGGCAGCGTCGTGCTGTCTGCGCTGGGGCCGGATACGCTGGCGGGCCGTTTCCATGAGCTGACGGGAATCAAAGGGGAAGAATAATATGAAATCAAAGCAAAGGGGCATTTTAACCGTATTTTCCGGTTTTTCCGGTTCCGGAAAGGGAACTATTATGCAGAGGCTCTTAAGTACATACGGAGACTGCTATGCGCTTTCCATTTCTGCAACAACGCGTGCGCCGCGTGGAACGGAACAGGACGGCAGGGAATATTTTTTCAAAACAAGGGAAGAATTTGAAAAAATGATTGAAAAAAACGAGCTGATCGAGTATGCTTTGTACGTTGAAAACTATTACGGCACG
>CANDKL010000015.1 GCA_947385255.1 uncultured Roseburia sp.
CGGCCCCGGTTATTATGGAATGGACAGGGCACAGCGACTTTAAGGCTATGAAGCGCCGATTTATATTGCCTGGTCAGCGACAAACCGAAGCCCGTTAATCCGGATTCCGGCTGCGCGCGGCGCGGGCACAAGGATCGAGCTTCGCTGCCCGGATCCTTCGGCAAATCCCTATCTGGTGCTGTCGGTCTGCCTGGCGGCAGGCTTAGACGGCATCCAAAATGAGATAGCCCCGCCGCAGGCTGTTACAGAAAATGTTTTTAAAATGCGTCTGTGTGAAAAGAAGAAGCTGGGCATTGAATCGCTGCCGGGCGATCTGGGAGAAGCGATTGCAGAGTTTGAAAAGGATGCTTATATCAGAGAAATTTTGGGGGAGCATATCAGTATGAAATATCCGGAGGCCAAAAAAGCCGAGTGGCAGCAATATCAGACGCAGGTTACCGAATGGGAAATCAATGAATATCTGTATAAAATTTAGCGTGGGATGCAGCCGATGAAAGTAATGATAGTTTTTCCAAAGATAGAAAACGGGACTTATATCAAGCGTATCCTGCAGCAGAACGGATATGAGGTCTGTGCGGTCTGTACGACGGGAGCGCAGGCACTGCAGCATGCACAGGGGCTTTCCGGCGGGATTGTCGTCTGCGGATATCGGTTTGCGGATATGGCTTATATGGAACTGCGGGAATACCTGCCGGAGCAGCTTGCAATGCTTTTAGTGGCGTCGGCGAATGCCTGCGAGCATGCAGGCGGGCAGGACGTGGTATGTCTCAGGATGCCGCTAAAGGTACATGAGCTGCTTTCGACAATGCATATGATGTCGGCTTCCATAGTGAAGAAAAAGAGAAAAGGCGGCGGGAATGCGGGGCGTTCCAAGGAGGAGCAGGCGATTCTGCGGGATGCCAAGGGTCTTTTGATGGAGCGGAACCATATGACGGAGGAGGAGGCGCACCGGTATCTGCAAAAGAGGAGTATGGAAAATGGCGTTGGTCTGGTGGAGACGGCGCAGATGGTGCTTTTGATGTGACAGTGCCGCCGGCAGCGGCAGACTGCGTATGGGAACTGGGAAGGAATGGTCAAAAATGAAGTTTACAAAGATGCATGGAATTGGAAATGATTATGTATATGTGGATTGTTTCAGGGAAACGGTAGAGCAGCCTTCAGAGGTGGCAAAGAGGATCAGCGATCGCCATTTTGGGATTGGATCGGACGGACTGATTTTGATTTGCCCGTCGGAAACGGCAGATTTTCGGATGGATATGTATAACGCGGACGGCTCAAGGGGCGAGATGTGCGGCAACGGAATCCGGTGTGTGGCGAAGTACGTCTATGAGAAAGGGCTTACCGATCAGACGAGGATCCGCGTGGAGACGTTAGGAGGGATGAAGGAACTGGAGCTTACGGTGAAGGACGGGACGGTTTCGCTTGTCAGGGTGAATATGGGCGCGCCGGAGCTTGCGGCGGCAAAGATTCCTGTGGCGGCGGATACGGATCGTGTGATTGGGCAGACGCTTATCGTGGAGGGGAAGGAGTATGCGGTTACCTGTGTGTCTATGGGGAATCCGCATTGTGTGGTGTTTCTGGATGAGGACGTCAGGGGGCTGGATTTGGAGAGGATTGGGCCGGGATTTGAGCGCCATGAAAGGTTTCCGAAGCGGATCAATACGGAGTTTGTGAATGTGCTGGATGAAGAGACGATCCGGATGCGCGTTTGGGAGCGTGGATCGGGGGAAACATTAGCCTGCGGGACAGGGGCCTGTGCGGCGGCTGTGGCGGCGATGTTAAACGGGAGGACGAAGGATGAGGTTACGGTGAAGCTTTTGGGGGGGGATTTGAGGATTTTGTGGGCTCGCGGTGAGGATGCAGTGTTTATGACAGGGGCAGCGGAGACGGTATTTGAGGGGGAGATTTTGCTGTAGGAGGATTTACATACAACAGTAGTACATCTTATTCGGAAATTGCCGAATCTGGTGATTGAAGATTTGCTGGAAGTTTGGTATATTTGGAAGAGAGTGACAGTTTTTTATTTGTCAAAAAAATATATTTCAATAAAGGAGAAATACGATGTTTCAGATTAACACGAATTACCAGAAGTTACCCGGCAGTTATTTATTCAGCACGATTGCCAAAAAAGTGAACGCGTATTCCGCTGCAAATCCGGATAAGAAAATCATCCGCCTTGGCATCGGCGATGTGACGCAGCCGATAGCACCGGCGATAATTGAAGCGCTGCACAAAGCGGTGGATGAAATGGGACATGCCGAAACATTTCATGGATATGCGCCGGATCTCGGTTATGATTTTTTGCGGAAGGCGATTGCGCAGAATGATTACCGAGACAGGGGATGCGATATTTCAGAGGATGAGATTTTTGTATCGGACGGGGCGAAAAGCGATTCTGCGAATATCCAGGAGCTGTTTGCGGCGGATTCTAAGATTGCGGTGTGCGACCCGGTGTATCCGGTTTATGTGGACTCGAATGTAATGGCGGGCCGGACCGGAACGTATGATCCAAAGACAGAGATATGGAGCGATGTGATCTATATGCCGTGTACGGCGGACAATCACTTTGTACCGGAATTTCCGAAGGAGACGCCGGATTTGATTTATCTGTGCCTGCCGAACAATCCGACCGGGACGACGCTTACGAAGGACAAGCTGCAGGAATGGGTCGATTATGCCAACCGGGTGGGCGCGGTGATTATTTATGACGGCGCTTATGAGGCTTATATTTCGGAAGAAAATGTGGCACACTCTGTATATGAATGCGACGGTGCGAAAACCTGTGCGATCGAGCTGAAAAGCTTTTCCAAAAATGCAGGGTTTACCGGCGTGCGGTTAGGCTATGCGGTTGTGCCGAAGGAATTAAAGTGCGGCGGGGTATCCCTGCGCGATATGTGGGCAAGGCGGCATGGGACGAAGTTTAACGGCGCGCCGTATATTGTGCAGCGCGCGGGCGAAGCCGTATATTCCCCGGAAGGGAAAGCACAGTTAAAAGAACAGGTTGCTTACTATATGAAAAATGCCGCGGCAATCAAGGAAGGGCTTAAGGATGCCGGCTATACCGTATTTGGCGGCGTGAACGCGCCTTATATCTGGCTGAAGACGCCGGAAGGCATGACGTCCTGGGATTTCTTTGATTACCTGCTGGAACAGGCCAATGTCGTAGGGACGCCGGGTTCCGGATTTGGGCCGAGCGGCGAAGGGTATTTTAGGCTGACGGCCTTTGGGACCTATGAAAATACGCTGGCTGCGCTTGAGCGCATCAAAAAGCTGTAAGCGAAGACGTAGTCAGAACCGTTACTAAAAATCACAGGAGGATAACATGTTATATATCGGGAGCCATATATCCGCGTCGAAAGGCTATGAGGCGATGGGGAAGCAGGCGCTTAAGCTTGGCGCGAACACATTTGCGTTTTTTACAAGAAACCCCAGGGGAGGAAAGGCAAAGGAAATTGATGAAGCAGATGTGCAGCGGTTTTTAGCGCTTTCAAAGGAGCATTCCTTTGGAAAGCTGGTGGCGCATGCACCGTATACGATGAATACCTGCGCCGCGAAAGAGGATGTCCGCGCGTTTGCGAAAGAGATGATGACGGATGATTTGCGCCGTATGGAGTATACGCCGGGGAATTATTATAATTTTCATCCGGGCTCGCATGTCGGTCAGGGCAGTGAGGCGGGCGTTGCTTTGACAGCGGGCCTTTTAAACGAGGTGCTGACGCCGGAGCAGTCTACGACGGTTTTGCTTGAGACAATGGCAGGAAAGGGCACGGAGCTTGGAAGAAGCTTTGAGGAGCTGCGGGCCATTTTGGATCAGGTAGATTTAAAAGAAAAAATGGGCGTCTGCCTGGATACCTGCCATGTCTGGGACGCCGGGTATGATATTGTAACCGATTTGGACGGCGTACTGGATGCCTTTGACAAGGCCATTGGACTTTCCTTTTTAAAAGCGATCCATATGAATGACAGCATGAATCCGCTTGCTGCGCATAAGGACAGGCATGAAAAAATAGGGGAAGGACATATTGGGTTAAAAGCCCTTGCGCAGGTGCTGAACCATCCTGCGCTGCAGGGACTGCCGGTGATTTTAGAGACGCCGAATGACGATGAAGGCTATGTGAAGGAGATTGCGCTTTTGAAAAGCCTGCATAAAGGATAACCTGCTGAAATAACAAAATAATCCATGGTGGAACTTTCCAAACATAAAAAAATGATTTTGCACCATACTATCTCTAGGATAAACAAAACAGTGTTTATCCAAATACAAAAAACCGGCGCAGCCGGAGAAAAAACTATGGAGGTGCAATACCATGGCAAGTTCAAGTAGAGGAAACAGAGTAGAGGTTCCTGAAGCAAAAGAGGCGTTAAACCGTTTTAAACAGGAAGTGGCATCTGAGATTGGTGTTCCGTTAAAGGAAGGCTACAACGGAGATCTTACCTCTGCGCAGGCAGGTTCCATCGGAGGCGAAATGGTGCGTAAGATGATCCGCAGCCAGGAAGAGAAAATGTCTTCTTCTAAATAATCGTGAAATCATACAGCGGATAAAAAAGTAAAAAAGAAAGGCGGAATACAAAACGGAAGGGTTTCGTATTCCGCCTTTTGGTTCGAATAGAAAACAGATTTTGTGCAAAATACATAAAAAATACCGAAAAAAATTGGTACATTTGTGAACACTTATCCTTTGGGCTGTGCTACTATAATACCTGTAAAACCCCCCAATACCTTATATATATTTTTTTGTTTTACTATACCCCATAGTAAAATACCTTCTCCTAAAAGAAGCAGCATGAACGCTGCTTTCTTTTTTTGGAAAAACAGGAATATTTTCGGAATTTTTTCATAGAATAGTATAATCGGAACGATGAAAAAATTCTGGAGGGGTCATATGCAGTATAAAAAGAGAATTCAAAGCGCACTTTTTCTGGCACTTGCGTCAGCGGTCTGCTTTTCGGCGCAGCTTCGGCCGCAGGCGGAGAGCGCGGATACGTTTATACCGCAGGAGTACGCGGTGTATTGTGAGGAAATCGGAGGGGCCTACGGGATTTGCCCGGAGCTTTTAGAGGCGATTATGGAATCGGAGTCCTCCGGCAACCCCGGGGCACAGAACGGCAACTGTAAGGGGCTGATGCAGATCAATCTGCTGTATCACAGAGATCGTATGGAAAGACTTGGCGTTTCGGATATTTATAATGCCAGAGGGAATATTCTGCTGGCGGCGGATTATCTGGCGGAGCTGTTCCGGGAATATGGGGATATCGGAACCGTGCTTATGATATACAACGGCAGCAGGGATGCCGTCTCGCGCGGAGAGCGTGCAGATTATACAGATTATGCGCTCAATATCATGAAGCGTTCCGAACAATTGGAGCGGCAGCACCGGAAATGATTGCGTTTCCGGTGCTTTTTTACTATAATAGAATCAACGAAAGGTGAAATAAAGAGGACAGATGACGAAAGTGCGGAGGGAGTATGGAAAAAATACCTTATGAAGCAGTGGGATTTGCTTTCCCGGATGAAAAGATGATGGAAAAGGCCTTAAAGGAATCCGAGGGCATACGTTATGTGAAAAGCAGCGCGGATCTGACCGATCCCCAGGTGGTTTTTAAAGTGTACCGGCAGATGGTAAGCCAGCGGCTGTTTGAAACGCCGGTAGGCTATGCGTTTTTATATGAGCTGCAGGAATATTTGTGGACAAATCCCACTATCAGCAATGATGCCATTCCGCCGATTCCCGTGGCGTCCCCAGGGCAGGCGTCTGCAGCGAAAGAAGGCCGGGCAGATGCGGTACGGCCGCAGAGCGCACCCCGGGTAAGGACGGAGGTAAGGACAAAAATCGTTCACAAAACAGAGGTGAAAAACATCGATTATAAGATCAAATTTAAGGCCTGCATGTCGGTCTGCGCCGTGCTGCTTTTGATCGTAATCGGAATGTTTGCGGTGACGGCGACCAGCGGCAATATCAACATCGTCAATTATGAGAATGCATTGATCGAGAAATATGAGCACTGGGAGTCCCAGCTGAATGAGCGGGAGGAAAAGCTGAGGGAGCGGGAGGCCGCGGCAGCTTCAAATACGGTGCCGTAAATTCATATTTTTTTCAAAATTTCCTGTTATAATTCAGAGAAAACGAGAAATGAGGAATTGCGATGGAGAAGATCAAGATTTTGGTGGTAGACGATGAGAGCAGGATGCGCAAATTGGTCCGTGACTTTCTGATTCGGGACAATTTTGAGGTGCTGGAGGCCGGAGACGGCGAGGAGGCGCTGGATCTGTTTTACCGGGATAAGGATATTGCGCTGATTATTTTGGATGTCATGATGCCGAAAATCAACGGCTGGGACGTCTGCCGCGAGATCCGCGAAACCTCTAAGGTTCCGATTATCATGCTTACGGCTAAGGGTGAGGAAAACGATGAGCTGCAGGGCTTTGATCTGGGCGTGGACGAATACATCTCAAAGCCCTTCAGCCCTAAAATTCTGGTGGCCCGCGTCGGCGCGATTCTGCGCAGGGCGAACCGGGTAGTGGAGGAGGACGCCATAGACGTCGGCGGCATCGTGATGGATAAGGTGGCGCATCTGGTAACCGTAGACGGAGAACGGGTGGAATTAAGCTTTAAGGAGTTTGAGCTTCTGGCTTATTTTATTGAGAACAAGGGCATTGCGCTTTCCCGTGAGAAGATTTTAAACCATGTCTGGAATTACGATTATTTCGGCGATGCCAGAACAATTGATACGCATGTGAAAAAGCTTCGGAATAAGCTTGGAAAGCACGGCGGATATATTAAGACCATCTGGGGGATGGGCTATAAGTTCGAGGTGAACGAGTAAGGAACGTTAAAATATCTCACAGGGAAATAATAGATAAGCAGATTTCGAGGTGACGGATTATTTGGACAAAATAAAAACGAGACAGGTAAAGCATTCCCTTACACTGCAGTATACCGGTACTATTTTGGGAATGGTGGCAGGGACGGTTCTTTTGTGCTGGTTTTTAAACAGTACTTTTTTGGAGGAGTATTATATTTACAACAAGCAGGAGGCCATGCTGGCCGGCTTCTCCCTGATTGATGCCAAAAGCGAGGCCGGGATGCTAGACAGTGCGGGATTTGATGAAGGCTTTCGAAGAATCTGTGAAAACGGCAATATTGCTATTTTAATTATCAGTGCGGACGGGACAGTCATCCGGGCCTCTGTGAACGATACGGAGTCCTTAAAGATCCAATTTATGGATGTACTGTTTTCGGATTCAAGGGACAGGTCCACGGAGGTTCTGGAAAAGACCAACAGCTATGTTTTGGAAAGGCAGGCGGACACTAGGCATAAATCCGAATATCTGGTGCTGTGGGGAACGCTGTCGGACGGCAACCTGATTCTGATGCGGACGGCGCTTGAGAGTATCCGGGAAAGCGCCGGCATTTCAAACCGTCTGTTATCCTATATTGGGATTGCCGCGGTTATCGTAAGCGCCATTATCAGTATTTTTGCTTCCCGTAAAATTGCACGGCCGATTCTGGAGCTGACAGACATTTCCAGAAGGATGAATGATCTGGATTTTGACGTGAAGTATCAGAGCAAGGGGGAAAACGAGATCGATCTGCTGGGCGAGCACATTAACCAGATGTCAAAGACGCTGGAAAAAACGATTTCGGAGCTGAAAAGCGCCAACAACGAGCTGCAGATCGACATTGAAAAGAAAATCCGGATCGATGAGATGCGCAAGGAGTTCCTTTCCAATGTTTCCCATGAGTTAAAAACGCCGCTGGCCCTGATTCAGGGATATGCAGAGGGGCTGCAGGAATGCATCAACGACGATGAGGAAAGCCGGAATTTTTACTGTGAGGTGATTATGGACGAGGCAGACAAGATGAACCAGATGGTGAAAAAGCTGCTTACCCTAAACCAGCTTGAGTTCGGGAATGATGCGGTGGCTATGGAGCGGTTTGACGTGACGGAGCTTATCCGAGGCGTGATTTCGTCCGCGTCGATTTTGTTAAAGCAGAATGATATCAGCCTTACATTTAATACCGATATGCCGATGTATGTGTGGGCGGACGAGTTCAAGGTGGAGGAGGTTGTTACGAATTATCTGAGCAATGCCATACACCATGCCGATTTTGAAAAGCGGATCGATATTAAATATACGCAGAGGAAGGATTATGTCCGCATCAGCGTGTTCAATACCGGTAAGCCGATTCCGGCGGAGGATATTGAAAATATCTGGATCAAATTCTATAAGGTGGATAAGGCCAGAACCCGGGAATACGGCGGCAGCGGGATAGGGCTTTCCATTGTAAAGGCGATTATGGATTCGTTTCACCGAGAATGCGGTGTGGTGAATCATACGGACGGTGTGGAATTTTGGTTTGAATTAGATACAAAAAATAATTAAGAGTTGCCCAATTTAAAAAAAGGTGTTAAAATTGTTTATAGTTTTGATAGATAAAGTATATGCAGTGGAGGCAGAGGATGAAAGGTTCAAGGATGAAAATAGCCGCAGTGCTGTTCACGGCGGCTTTGACGCTGGGCGGCTGCGGAGAGGCCCTTTATGAGATGACGCCGGAGGAGCAGGCGGCGGTGGTAAGCTATGCTGCGCAGGCAGTGGCAAAATTTAACAACTTCCAGAAGGACGGGGAGGTGCATGTGAATAAGGATGTTTTGGAAAGCGGGGGCACGCAGCAGACGAACAGGGCTCCGGCAGGACAGGCGGCAGAGCAAAAGGAGCAGGTGTCTGCGGAAGCGGCGGCGCCCTCACAGGAGACGGCAAATTCGCAGAATACGGCGGCGCAGAATCCATCCTCCGATGCCCAGACTTCTGCCACGATTGGCCAGGCCTTGGATTTGGGCGTAGTACGGGCAGATTATACGGGCAGCAGCCTGTGCAATACATATAAGAAATCGGATTCGTATGCAGTGGACACATCGGCTGGCGCACAGCTTCTGGTGCTCAATGTGAAGCTGACGAACCAGTCGGCAGAGGATCTTTACATTGACATTCTGTCTATGACACCGACCTTCCAGGTGACTGTAAACGGGGAACACACGGCGCCTGCACAGACGACGATCCTTCCAGATGATTTATCTACCTATCAGGGGAATCTTGCGGCGGGAGCATCCGGCAATACGGTACTGCTGTTTGAAATCCCGCAGGAGATTCAGACGGTTTCTGATTTGCAGCTGCGGGTTACGATGAACGGCAGCCAGAATACGATTAAATTATAAAATCTTAAAAAAAAGAATATACAACAGATGTATTTGTGTTATAATGGATACATTGAGAACGCAGAAACGATACGTATGCCGGGAGGGAAAAGCTTATGGATTCAAACATATTACTGGAAAGTGGAACAAATGAACTGGAAATACTGGAATTTACACTGGAGGGCAACCGATATGGCATCAATGTAGCCAAGATCCGTGAAATTTTGTCATATCAGCCGGTGACACCGATACCGCATGCGAATCCGAGTGTAGAGGGTATTTTTATGCCGAGGGATATTATGATTACGGTCATCAGCCTAAAGCGCTGTATCGGCATTCCGGAATCCGAAGATGAACAGAAGGGCCTGTTTATCATTACGAATTTTAACAAGCTGAACGTTGCCTTTCATGTAGATGAGGTGCTTGGCATCCACCGGGTATCCTGGCAGAGCATCATTAAGCCGGATTCTACGATTAACAACGATACCGGTGTAGCTACCGGTGTAGTAAAGCTTGAGGATAATCTGATTGTGATTTTGGATTTTGAGCGCATTGTAACCGACATCAGTCCGGAAACCGGCCTTAAGATATCCGATGTAGAGGAATACCAGGGCAGAGCGCGCAGGGAATCGCCGATACTGATTGCAGAGGATTCCCCGTTCTTAAGCAAGCTGATTACGGACTGCTTAAGGAAGGCGGGCTATACGAAGCTAATCATTACGGCGAACGGACAGGAAGCATGGGATCAGGTGTGTGAATACCAGAAGCAGGGTACGTTAGACGATAGGGTGCACTGTATTATCACCGACATCGAAATGCCTCTGATGGACGGGCATCGCCTGACAAAGCTCTTAAAGACAAATGATGAGTTAAAACACATACCGTTGATTATTTTTTCTTCACTTGTAAATGAGGAAATGCGCCGTAAGGGTGAGCAGCTTGGCGCAGATGCACAGCTGACCAAGCCGGAGATTGGAGATCTGGTCAAGACCATTGACAGGCTGATCGAGGAAAGAGGAGAAATGGAGCAGACAGAGGAAGCAGAATAGCAAAGGGATGTGATGATTCATCACATCCCTTGATGGGTTCATACAGGAGGTATTGCTGTGAGCAAAACAGAGGATTATCTTGACTCCTTACTGAATAATGTTACGCCGGAGCGGAAAGCAGAATCAAAGAGGAAAAGACGGAAAAGAAAGACAAATTACGAAGAGGATTTTGAAAACGAATTGAGCGGCGCAGACGAGGACAGCTTCGGCCGGGAATTTGAAGCCGATGTGGATACGAAGGATGAAACAGCGGACAGCTTTTTTGATGATTTGGAAGGGATTATCAATAATATCAACGAGCCGCTGCGCGAGGAGCCGGAGACTTCTGCAGAAACGGAGGACTCGGGGGAAGAGGCGTTTGAGATCAATACCCTGACGGATGATACCTGGACGGAGGATCGGCAGCCGGAGGAGCCGTATGCACCGGAATCTCATCCGGAGGTGGAGCTAGTAGAGGATCTGGACAGTTTGGATGAGCTGCTGGAAGCTGAGAACGGCGGCAAAGGCGGCGGAGCGGATAAGGAGAAGAAGCCGGGATTATTCAAAAAGCTGGGAGCGGCACTGTTTGGAAAAGACAAGGATGAGCTGAACGAGGAGGAATCCTCTGCGGCAGCGGCGGCGCCGGACGACGGAGAATATGAGGGTCTGGACGACGAGCAGCTTGAGATTTTGCGGGAGCTGAACCAGGCGGAAGCCGCAGGAATGCCCGAGCCCTCTGAGGAACAGGAAACAGGAAAAAAGAAAAAAGAGAAGAAAATGAAAAAAGAAAAAAAGGCAAAAGAAAAGAAACCAAAAGAGAAAAAACCAAAAAAAGTAAAAAAACCCAAGAAAGAAAAGCCCAAAAAAGAGAAAGCGCCTAAAAAGCCGAAGCCAGTGGATTTGTCGCCACCGCTTCCTAAGGTGCCGGTTATCCTGATTTTTATTATGGCAGTTTCCGCAGGGGCTTTTGTATTGATAAGCTCGAATTTAATGGGTTATTCCTCCAGCATTACAGCGGCAAAGTCGGCTTATAACGCACAGGATTATGTAGAGGCGTATCGTCAGCTGGCAGGCGTAGAGCCAAAGGAAGAGGATGAGGAATTCAATGGGCGGATCATTCTGCTGGCTGGTGTCCAGGGAGAAATCAACAAAGGAAATGCCCTGTATGAAAGCGGACAGTATACGATGGCGTTGGATGCGTACATTTGTGCGCTTGGCAGATACGATGCCAATTACGACGACGCAGCCTTTTACGGAGCGGAGGCAGAATACGATATTTTAGCTTCGCAGGCGCAAACGCAGATGTCGGAGAAATTCGGCGTAAGCGCAGAGACGGCACGGGAGATTTACAAATTAAGCGACCGTACGGAGTATACATACAGAATTTATCATATTGTAAAGGATTTGGGACTTTTGCAGTAGGCAGCGGGGTAGGATATGATAGCTATTTTGGATTATGATGCCGGAAATCTTAAAAGTGTGGAAAAGGCGCTCAGATTTCTGGGGGAGGAAGGTCTGATTACGCGGGACCGACGCGAGGTTGCAAAGGCCGATAAGCTGATTCTTCCGGGAGTCGGTTCCTTTGGAGCGGCCATGCAGCAGCTGAAAAAATATGAAATAGACAAAATGTTAGAGGAAGCGGCAGCAGAGGGAAAACCTCTGCTGGGCATTTGTCTGGGCTTACAGCTTTTATTTGACGGCAGCGAGGAAAGCCCGGGCGCGGAGGGGCTGCACCTTTTAAGGGGAAGCATCCTTAGAATTCCGGACAGGGAAGGCTTAAAAATTCCGCATATCGGCTGGAACAGCTTACAGCTTTCACCGGATGGCAGGCTGTTTGCAGGAGTTGCAGAGGGTACGTATGTGTATTTTGTGCATTCCTATTACTTAAAGGCAGAGGATGAGGGCATCGTAAAGGCTTCCACAGAATACGGCACGCATATTCATGCATCTGTAGAGAGCGGCAATATTTTTGCCTGTCAGTTTCATCCGGAGAAGAGCAGCGCCGCGGGACTTCGGATTTTGTCGAATTTTGCAAAAATACAGGGAGGGAAGGATTGATGTTTACAAAGAGAATCATCCCCTGCCTGGATGTTCATGACGGCAGAGTGGTAAAAGGCGTAAATTTTGTGAATTTGAAGGACGCCGGCGATCCGGTGGAGATTGCGGCGGCGTATGATAAGGCCGGGGCAGACGAGCTTGTATTTTTGGATATTACAGCTTCCTCGGACAATCGGAATACCGTAGTGGATATGGTGCGCCGGGTGGCAGAGAAGGTGTTTATTCCGTTTACCGTCGGAGGCGGCATTCGCACGGTAGAGGATTTTAAAGCACTCCTGCGGGAGGGCGCGGATAAGATTTCGATCAATTCCTCTGCGATTAACCGTCCGGAGCTGATTTCCGAGGCTGCGGACAAATTCGGCAGCCAGTGCGTCGTGGTGGCGATTGACGCCAGACGCAGAGAGGACGGCAGCGGCTGGAATATTTTTAAAAACGGCGGCAGAATCGACGTCGGTATGGATGCTGTGGAATGGGCGATGCAGGCAGACCGCATGGGCGCGGGGGAAATTCTTCTGACCAGCATGGACTGTGACGGCACAAAGGCAGGATATGACATTGAGCTTACCAGAACGATTGCCGGGAACGTGTCTGTACCGGTCATTGCATCAGGCGGCGCAGGTACGAAGGAGCATTTTTATGAGGCACTGACAGAAGGGATGGCTGACGCCGCGCTGGCGGCATCCCTGTTTCACTATAAGGAGCTGGAGCTTGCAGAGCTCAAACGTTATCTTGCGGATAAAGGCGTGTCTGTCAGGAGATAAAGGAGACACATTATGGGAATGATTACAAATGACTGGCTGGAAGCGGTTTCCGGTGAATTTAAAAAGCCCTATTACCGGGATTTATACCAGTTTGTAAAGGAGGAGTACAGCAGGGGGCCGGTATATCCGCCGGCAGATGATATTTTCAATGCATTTCATTTTACGCCCCTGAGTAAGGTGAAGGTGCTGCTGTTAGGGCAGGATCCGTATCACAATGTGAACCAGGCGCACGGGCTGAGCTTTTCTGTTTCGGTTTCACAGAAGATACCGCCCTCCCTGCAGAATATTTACAAGGAGCTGCAGGATGATCTGGGCTGTCGGATTCCGAATAACGGCTATTTAAAGAAATGGGCCGATCAGGGCGTTCTGCTTTTGAATACGGTGTTAACCGTGCGTGCGCACCAGGCGAATTCCCATCAGGGAAAGGGCTGGGAGCAGTTTACGGATGCGATTATTGAGGCGGTCAATGCACAGGAACGTCCGATTGTATATCTGCTTTGGGGCAGACCGGCACAGAGGAAGAGCCCTATGCTGACAAATCCAAAGCATTTGGTTTTAAAGGCAGCCCATCCAAGCCCGTTGTCGGCGCATAACGGTTTTTTTGGCTGCAGGCACTTCAGCCAGGCCAATGCATTTTTGACAGAGCACGGCGCAGAGCCGATTGACTGGCAGATTGAGGATGTTTAAGCGATACTTGCTTTTTTGGAACGGGCAGATGGCCGAACAGGTATATTTTTCGGGAAAACCGTACATAGCTATGAAATAAAGAGGTTTTTTCGGAAATGTATTATAAGGTTGGCAAAACTGGCATACAGGAAACAGACCGCGTACACTGGGAACAGACTCCCGGCGGGATAGCGGTCTTTGACGAAGAAGAATGGGGCGGGGAGCTGAAATTGCAGGAAGCGTTTTCTCTTGGCAAAAAAGAGGAGGATGCGTTTTTCTGTAAATTAGAGGTTCATGCCTCATATCTTTTTGGGACATTTCATATTCCGGTAAAGAAAAGAGAACGGCGGAACTATGATTTTGCCGTGTATATTTTGAAGGATCGGCTGATTTTTATCGAAGAGGGCTCCTTCGTAGAGGAGCTGATTGATCTGCTCAGACACAGGACGGCGCAAAAGGCCTATACGTTAGAGCTGTTTTTGAGAGATTTTTTTATGGCGACCATTGAAGAGGATGTTTTATACCTGGCCGTCTTAGAACGCGACATTGCCGACATGGAGGAGACGGTGCTGGAAGGAAATACGAAGCATTTTCACTACCGGATGTTAGGGATTAAAAAGGAGATTTCACGCTTTTACTGCTATTATGGGCAGATGACGGATGTGGCGGAGATTCTTGCCTCTAAGCAGAGGGGCGGCGGAGATTTTCTGGAGCGGGTGAAGCGGCTGCAGGGCGAAGCGCAGTCTCTGCGGGAATATGCAATGCAGGTGCAGGATGTGTATCAGGCGGAGATTACGATTCGGCAGAATAATGTGATGAATCTGCTGACTGTGGTGACGACTGTGTTTTTGCCGCTGACACTGATTGCGGGCTGGTATGGGATGAACTTTTATAATATGCCGGAGCTGAGCTGGAAATACGGATATCTGGTGGTTTCCTGCGTCTGTGTGGGAATCATCGTGCTGGTGCTGTGGTTTTTTAAAAAGAAGAGGTTTTTTTGATACGCTGCATTTCATATAAAAAGCCTTGTGAATCCCTCCATATGATGTTAGTATATTAGAGCGTGTTTGAAAATAGACTGCCGTTTGGGAGGATTGAGCTTGGAAGAAAAGAAACGGGATTTAGAAAAAGCACAGAAGAGGGAGCAGAGGCAAAAGGAAAGGCATGAACGGAATCTGGAGAAGCGGCGTTATAAGCAGGCGCTCCGCAAGGAGCATCGTTACGGTACGGGGGAGCAGCTCCGCTGGCACAGACTGGATAATACGGCGCATCTGTTTCCGGTGATTGCGGGGGAGGACATGAGCAATGTCTACCGTATTTTTGTGATTTTAAATGAGGATGTGGACAGGGATATGCTGCAGCAGGCGCTTGACATTGTGCTCCCCAAATTCGACGGGTTTAATGTGCGGCTCAGACAGGGAGTGTTCTGGTATTATTTTGAAGAGAACGGGAAGCCTGCGCCGAAGGTGCGGCAGGAGGCAGCGTATCCATGCCGTTATATTGTGCAGAACCGCAACCGGAGCTATCTGTTTCGGGTTACCTTTTATAAAAAGAGGATTAATCTGGAGGTGTTCCATGTGCTGACGGACGGCATGGGCGGGATTAATTTCCTAAAGGAGCTGACCTATCAGTATTTGCGGATTGCACATCCCGGAATTGCCGGGCAGGTAGGGGATCAGCTGTCGGCGGATACCTCTTTAAATCTGGAGGACAGCTTTTTAAAAAATTATAAAAAAGGTCATGCGAAGGGATATCAGACGAAGAAGGCGTATCAGCTGAAGGGCGAAAGGCTGCGGCCGGGAGAATTTGGCGTGATACATGGGATCATGGGAGTTGAGGCCTTAAAGGAGGTCGCCAGACGCTACGGCGCAAGCATCAATGAATACCTGGTGTCTGCTTTTCTTTACAGCATTTATACGGAATGTATGCATGGGATGCCGGGAGAACGCGCGATTCGGGCGGCAGTTCCCGTGAATCTGCGGCCGTTTTTTCACTCGGTGACGACGAAGAACTTTTTTGTGATGGTATCGGCGGAATTTTTGCCGCAGAAGGATGCATATACGTTTGAAGAGGTGCTTAAGAGGACGCAGAAGAGTCTGCGGGATCAGATTACAAAGGAGCATTTGGAGGAGCTGTTTTCATATAATGTTTCCAATGAAAAAAACATCGTGGCACGTGCAGTACCGCTGTTTTTAAAAAATCTGGCGATGCGCGCAGTGTATACGAGGTCGGCGCTGGCGAATACGACGACGGTGACGAATATCGGCAATATCGGGGTGGCGGAGGTGTACCGGCCTTATATTGAGATGTTCGGAGCATTTCTTGCGATGTCGAAGGGGCAGCCGATGAAGGGGACAATCTGCTCGTATGGAGATCGGCTGATGTTTACCTTCAGTTCGGTGTTAGCAGACGCGTCGGTGCCAAGAGGGTTTTTCCGCAGACTTACGGAGGATGGGCTGACGGTGACGATCGAGACGAATGGCGTATATTACGAATAGAAAGACTGGGGTACGGATATGGATTTGGAGGAAATCAGGCAGAGTATTAACCGAGTGGATGAGCAGATGAAGGAGCTGCTTTTGGAGCGGATGGCATATTCCGCGCAGGTAGCCGAGGCGAAAAGGCGGATGGGCGGAAGCGTCTATGTGCCCGAGCGCGAGGAGGAAATTCTGCGGCTTAGGCTGCAGGGGACTCCTGAGGAATATGCTTTGGAATGCAGAGCTTTTTTTCAGCAGATGATAGGGATTAGCAGAATGTATCAGTATACGAAGCTGGCGGACGGGCAGGAATGTCTTTCGGCGCTTCCGGAAGGAAACGGGCGGGTGGTTTTGGAATTTTTCTGCGACAAAAGAGGGGAGATGCTGGCGTCGGTATTCCATGCGGCGGCGCTTGCCGGGGTGACGGTGGAAGAGCTGTCGGCGTCCGGATGCCAAAAGGCAGATTTGGACGGTAAATTCGGGCCGGGAGAAGCTTCGGACAGGGTGCAGGAAGGAATGCTGCATGTCAGGCTTGGGCTTACAGGAGATTTTTCCGAAATACGGGCGCGGGCCGCAGTTTTACAGATATTGGAAGAGACGCAGGGCGCCGTTTTGCTCCCTGCTTCCATGGATTAAAATCAATAGGAAAAGGAGAGATAGTATGCAAAAACAAATCGTATCATGTTTATTAGCGGCATTTCTGGCGCTTGGCCTGGGACAGGACGCCGTACTGGCCGGGCAGGCTGCTGCAGGCATAGCTGTCGAGGCGGAGGAGCCTGCCGGGGAGTCGGCGCCGGAGGGAACGGCGCTTACCGGGGAGCCGGCGACAGAGGAAACAGCGCCTGCCGGAGAGCCGGCGCCGGAGGGAATGGTGACGACTTCTACCGAGGAGCCGGCGCCGGAGGGAACCGAAACGGATTTTAGCGGGATCATGCCGACCGGGCTGGGGCGGATGATTCAAATCGATCTTGCACCAGAGGACATACCGGAGATTTTCGATCCGTCTGCAGACGGGCTTAAAACGAGGGACAGGGGATCGGCCGCGTACCTGTCGGCCTGGGATTCTTATTCGACCAATTATTATTACAATTTGCTAAGCGATGCCCAGAGGGCTCTCTGGGACAATCTGGATCAGATGTGCCATGCGTATCTGACCGGTACGGAAACGCTGACGGATCCGAATGATTATTACAATGCATCGACAGGCTCAAGCTTTCGGTATTACAGGACAAAGGGAATCATTTATTATAATTTAACACGGCAGGCCGCCTATGATACCATGTGCATGTTTGTATTTTCCAATCCGCAGTATTATTTTCTGCAGTCGGTTTACAGTGTAAACCAAACCTCATCATCCGCGGGCATTGCGGCCCTGACCATCAATGAATCGTTTGCAGACGGCGCGGTGCGCATGGCGGAGACGAGGAAGCTGCAGGGGATCATTCAAAGCTGGCTGCAGCAGATCCATGCGGAGCCGACGGATCTAATGAAGGAAAAAAAGATTCACGACATGATTTGCGAAAAGGTCACCTATGATCCGTATTACAGTACATTTTCACAGAATCCGTATAATCAGACGATTTACAGCGTATTCTGTACCGATACGACCGTATGCGCCGGGTATTCCCAGGCGATGCAGCTTTTGTGCAATGCGGCGGGGATCGACTGTGCGGTCGTGACCAGCGAAGAGCACGAGTGGAATATCGTGCGTTTGAACGATACCTGGTATTATGTGGACTGTACCTGGGACGACAATATTGCGGATCGGGAGGGCTGGATGAGTGCATACTATTATTTTAACCGGAGCAGCCAGGCCTATATGAGCGATCCCAATCCCTACAATGTGCAGTCTCATGTGACGGAATCCATGTGGAACGGGCTTTTGCCGGAGCTTGTGTTTGATTCCGGCTCGACCAATACGGAAATCGGAAGCATACATACGCCGACGGTTACGCTGGCGGAGCCGCAGATTGCGGCCAGCGGCGACAGGGTGTCAATTACCGCGCCTGCGGGTGGAACCATCTATTATACGACGGACGGCAGCGATCCGTCGATAGCCTCTACAAAATCAAAGCGGTACACCGGTATGATTACGCTGTCCGGCGTGACCGTGATCCGTGCGGCTGCAGTGGCAAACGCTTATTATGACAGCGGAATTTCCGGCGCGACGATTACGCCGCAGTACAGCGTTACGATCCATGCAAACGGCGGCTATATCGGCAAAAAAAGCGTAAAGAGCATACAGCGGACGGTGGTATACGGCAATACGATCGGTAAGCTCACAAATCCGAAGCGAAAGGGCTATGCATTTTTAGGCTGGTATACGAAAAAATCCGGCGGTACGAAGGTGAACGCTTCGAAAACGGTATCCGCCAGTGGAACCTATTATGCACACTGGGCGAAAATCAATCCCAAAAAGGCCGCACTGTCATCCGTGAAAAATAAATCCGGCCGGGCGATGAAGATTCAGGTTAAGAAAGCGAAGACGGCAAGCGGCTACCAGATCCGCTATGCAGCGAATAAAAGCATGTCCGGTGCAAAACGAAAGGAAATGACGGAAACAAGCTGCACCATTAAGAAGCTTGGGAAAGGGAAAACCTATTACGTGCAGGTCCGTATGTACCAGAAGGATTCTGTTTCCGGTAAAAAATCCTACGGTCCGTGGTCCAAAACAAAATCCGTGAAGATAAAGAAATAAGCTATGGAAAAATCAAAAAAAATCATCACAGGAATCAACAAATACAAGGGCTGGGCCGCGCTGATTCTGTTCCCTCCGGTTCATTTTTATCTGCTGGAGGCCTATACGCACAACGGGTTCACAGAGGTGCGGCACTGGTCGCAGCTGTTTAACATCGTGCTGTTCGAGCTTGCGGCATGGATGTTGTTTGCGGCGGTCCGAAGCGTCCGGGCAGCGCTTTGGACCGAGGGAATTCTCGCGATGGCGCTTGGCCTGGCCAATTACTATGTATATACGTTTCGCTCTCTGCCGCTGGTACCGTGGGATCTGCTGTCTGCGGGTACGGCGGCAAGCGTGGCCGGAAATTATGATTTTACGCCGACAGCGCGGGTTGTGCTTGTTGTGCTGGGGTTTCTGCTTGTATTTGTGCTGGAGGGCTTCTGCAAAATAGATACGAAAAAATGGAAATGGCGTTACAGCCTGCCTGCCGCGATGGCGCTCTGCCTGCTGCTTGGGGGCTTTTCCGGCGTGCTGCAGCAGGAGGATTTTCAAAACCGGCATATGATGTACAACAAGCTGTTTACGCCGGTTTTTATGTGGCAGGTAAACGGCTTTGCCCTTACCATGGTGATGGAGCTGCCGTATCTGGCGGTGGATAAGCCGACCGGCTATCAGAGAGAAGAGGCGAAAGAATTGCTGGCCTCGTATAAAACAGAATCGGAGGAAAACGAAGAGGGGCAAAAGCCCAATCTGATCGTAATTATGAACGAAGCGTTTTCCGATTTGGGCGTGCTGGGCGATTTTACGCCGACAAAGGATTATATGCCCTATTTCCATCAGCTTGAGGAGGAGTCTAAAACTGCTCCGAATATCATAAGCGGATCGCTGCACGTATCGGTCTGCGGCGGCAATACAGCAAATACCGAGTTTGAATTCCTGACCGGAAATTCAATGGCATTTCTGCCGCAGGGCAGTATTCCGTACCAGCAGTACATCAAGCAGAAAATTCCGGCGCTGCCCTGGTATCTAAAGGAGCAGGGGTATGAAACCTATGCCATGCATCCATACTATGCCAGCGGCTGGGACCGGGACACCGTGTATCCTCTGTTAGGATTTTCGCAGATGGAATTTCTGGAGGATTACGGCAGGCGGGAATTGATTCGGGATTTTGTGAGCGATCAGTCCTGTGTGGATAAAATCATAGACACCTATGAGCAGAAGGAGGCCGGCCGGCCGATGTTTCTGTTTCAGGTTACAATGCAGAACCACGGCGCCTACAGTACGGTATACGACGATTTTACGCCGGATATCACGGTAGAGGGTACGTCGTCCTATGCGCTTGCAACCTACCTGTCTTTGATTAAGAGGAGCGATGAGGCGCTGGAGGCGCTTTTATCGTATTTTGAAAAAGCAGATGAGCCGGTGATGGTGGTGTTTTTTGGAGATCATCAGCCGAATGACACGGTGGCGGAGCCCATTTTGCGGCTGAATGGAATGAGCTACCGCACGCTTACCGAGGAGCAGACGCGCCTGCGCTATCAGGTGCCGTATCTGATCTGGGCTAATTTTTCATTAGAGGGCAATACGCACAATTTTGATACGAGTGCAAATTATCTGGGGGCAAAGATGCTAAATGCAGCCGGGTTAAAGCTTCCGGCGTATCAGACCTTTTTAGAGGAGCTTTCGGCCGAACATCCGATTGTAACGGCAGTCCGGCAGGATGCGGCGCAAGGGTCGGCCGCCGATGCGATGGAGGCGTATAAAAAGCTGCAGTACTATCAGCTATTTGATTGGCAGGAAGGGAGATGAGCATGGGCAGATTCAAGGAAAAACGGAACTATTACGGATGCGCGTTTTTACTCCCGTTTTCGATTGCGGCGCTGATCTGTATCCGGAATAACGTCTATCCGTTTGGTGAAAACTGCATTTTGCACATTGATATGTATCATCAGTACGAGCCGTTTTTTACGGAGCTGATGGATAAATTAAAGCACGGTGGGAGTCTGATGTACTCCTTTCGGATTGGACTGGGATCCGATTTTATATCGCTGATTTCCTACTATTTGGCCAGTCCCTTGAATGCGCTTTTGATTTTATGCCCGGCGTCCCATGTCATTGAATTTATGACGCTTTTGATTCTGGCCAAAATCGGATTCTGCGGCCTAAGCTTTTCTGTATATGTGTGGGAGCATTTTGAAAACAGGAATCTGGAGGGCGTGATTTTTGCCGGATTTTATGCCTTGTCCGGCTATATGGCGGCCTATAGCTGGAATATTATGTGGCTGGACTGTATTATGCTTGCGCCGCTTGTCATACTGGGGATGGAGCGCCTGGTAAAGGAAGGGAACTGCCGTATGTACTGTGTGACTTTGGCGCTGTGCATTCTTTCTAATTTTTACATTGCATTTATGCTCTGTCTGTTTTTAGTGCTTTACTATATGGTATATTGTACGGAGGAGCTGCAGGGTCTTAGAGAGCGTGCAGGGAGCTTCGGCCGTTTTGCGCTGTATTCCTTGCTGGCGGGCGGAATGGGCGCGGTTTTGATTGTGCCGGAGGCCATTATTTTAAGCTACAGCGGTTCGTCGGGCATTACCTTTCCAAAAACGGTGGAATGGTATTTTGACCTGCTTTCCATGCTGGCAAGGCATTGTATGAATGTCGAACCCTATACCGGGCGCGACCACTGGCCGAATCTATACTGCGGCGCCGCGATGGTTCTGTTTCTGGTTCTGTATGTTCTAAACCGTAATATCAGCCGCAGGAAGAAAATAGGCAGAGCCGCGCTGGTTGTATTTTTCTGGCTTAGCTTTTCAGGTAATATTCTGGATTTTATCTGGCACGGCCTGCATTTCCCGGACTCGCTTCCGGGCAGGCAGGTATTTTTGTATGTGTTCCTGCTGCTTGTGATGGCATATGAGGCTTTTTGTAACATAAACGGCAATACGCCGCTTCATATCGGGCTTGGCGTGCTGGGGACAGCGGCCTTTCTGGCAGGCTCGGCGTATGTGGCGGACCCGGAGCTGGTGACTCTGGACAATATCGTTGTCACCGGGATTCTGGCGGCTTTGTATGCGGCTGTTCTTTTGCTGCGGATGATTGGGCATTCGGATATTACCTTTTTTATGCTCTGTACCTTCTGCGGCCTGGCCGTCTGCGAGCTGTTTGTCAATTTTTCGTTTACGGGGCTGGGCACGACCAGCCGTACCAGCTATACCAAAAACTGGGAATCCGTAAAAACACTGCTGGCAGAGGTGAATGCGGCGGATGAATCGCCCTTTTACCGGATTGAGGAAATGGAGCGTCTGACGAAAAACGACGCGGCGATTTACAGGTATCCGTCGTCTACGATTTTTTCTTCGATGATGAATATCGGGGTCAGCCGCTTTTACCGGAATCTGGGCATGGAGGGCGGCAAGAATTTTTACAGCTACAGCGGAGCGACGCCGCTGACATCCGCCATGCTGTCCGTAAAGTACCTGATTGCGAAAAATCCTTATGAGGAAAGCCCGCTTCGGACGCTTGCGGCAGATGACGGGGTGAATTATATTTACGAGAACCGGTATACGCTGCCGCCGGGATTTATGCTGGACGCC
>CANDKL010000016.1 GCA_947385255.1 uncultured Roseburia sp.
TACACAGTAGAGAACACTCTTTCCCTACACGACGCTCTTCCGATCTGAATTTCCAGCTCATCCCGGCCGTTGATCTGCGCCCACCCGGTCAGTCCCGGCGGCACATCGTTTGCACCGTACTTTTCCCGCTCGGCCACCAGATCCTCCTGATTCCAAAGCGCCGGGCGCGGGCCGACAAAGCTCATCTCGCCCCTTAAAATATTAAACAGCTGCGGCAGCTCATCCAGCGACGATTTTCGCAGAAAATGTCCCATCCTCGTGATATACTGATCCGGATTGTCCAAAAGATGCGTCGGGATATCCTTCGGCGTATCCGTCCGCATCGTGCGGAATTTGTAAATCGGGAAATACGTCTTATGGATTCCCACACGCTTTTGTTTGAACAAAACCGGCCCCCTGCTGTCCATTTTAATCGCCGCGCTAAGCCCCAGCAATACCGGGGACAATACGGCGCATGCCCCTAAGCTCATGCCAAAATCCAGTCCCCGTTTGATTCGCAGATATCTCCTTTGCTTTGCCGTAAGCCGGTGCTTTTTGATTTTTCTGACTTTTTTCATGTTACTTCATACCCCCCTGTGTTCTGTTTTTATTGCTTTCCTTCCCCGGAAGCGGCCGGATGATAGGTCGGCACGATGCGCTTCACCCATTCCCGGATATCGTCCGGTTCTGTCACAACATACGTGCTCAGCTCCTTAAGCTGCTGCATAAATTTTTCTTCGTCGATTTCAATCGGCTTGCCGATGTGGATCCGTCGGTTTGCCGTATCGCAAAGCCCCTCCTCGTCCATCAGCATTTCTTCAAACAGCTTCTCTCCTGGACGCAGCCCCGTAAACTCAATCTGAATATCTTCCCCCGGCTTGTGCCCGGAAAGCAGAATTAAATTCCTCGCCAAATCTACAATTTTCACCGGCTCGCCCATCTCCAGCACAAAGATTTCGCCGCCCTTTGCATACGCGCCTGCCTGCAGAACCAGAGACACCGCCTCCGGAATCGTCATAAAATAGCGAATAATATCCGGGTGCGTCACCGTCACCGGGCCGCCGCGCTCAATCTGCTTTTTAAACAGCGGAATCACGCTCCCATTGCTGCCTAACACATTTCCAAACCGGACCGCCACATATTCCGTTTTCGAATGCTTATTATACGTCTGTATGATCATTTCGCAGATCCGTTTGGACGCGCCCATAATATTCGTCGGATTCACCGCCTTATCGGTTGAAATCATGACAAACCGTCTGACCTGATAAAAATCGGCCGCCTTGACCAGCTTCAACGTCCCCAGCACATTGTTCTTAATCGCCTCGTTCGGGCTGTCCTCCATTAACGGCACATGCTTATGCGCGGCTGCATGGTAAATAATATCCGGATGGTACGTCTCGAAAATATGGTTCATACGGTTGGTATTGCGCACGGACGCGATCAGCACAACCAGCTTTAGCTTCGGAAATTTCATCTTCAGCTCATTTTGTATATCATATGTGGAATTTTCATAAATATCTACAATGACAAGCATTTTGGGGCCGTGCTCCGCAATCTGGCGGCACAGCTCGCTTCCGATGGAGCCTCCGCCTCCGGTTACCATAACCACCTTCTCCGAAACATATCCCATAATGGAATCCAAATCGACCTCTACCGGCTCTCTGCCCAGCAGATCGTTGACGTCGACCTCCTTTAAGCTGCTGATACTGACGTCTCCGTTCACGAGCTGGTAGATTCCCGGAAGACGCTTTAATTCGCAGCCGGTCTGCTTGCAGATATCCAATATCTGCTTCATCTGCTGCGGCGACGCAGACGGCATTGCCACAATGATTTCCTGCACATGCCGCGTCCTGCACTGCTCCATGATATCCCCGCGGCTGCCGACAATTTTGACCCCGTGAATATAGCTGCCCACCTTATCCCTGTCGTCATCAATTACACCGACAACCCTTTTCTTTAAATAGCTGCTGTTTTTTATCTCCTTGATCAGCGCGTTTCCCGCGTCTCCGGCTCCTATAATCAGCACGTTCCGCGTATATTTAGAGTCCCGTACCATATTACAGAGCGCCCGGAACACGCGGTAGCTGTAACGGCAGATGAAAATCAGCCCAAATAAAAACATCCCGAAGAACGCATAAAAGCTCCGCGGTACCGGATATCCCGTCTCCGGATGGGAGAGCAGAATCATGATCATGTTCAAAAAGGCCTCTACCACACAGGCAGAAACCAGATACATCATCTCCACTGCCCCGGCATAGCTCCAAAGGCTGCTGTAGAGCCGGAAAATCCAGAAAATAAGCAAAGTCGTAACTGCGGAAGCCGGCAGCGACTTCCATGCATTTTCCAGAAAATCAAGCGGAATGGCTTCAAAATCAAAATCAAACCGGGCTAAAAGCGCCAGCATACTTGCAGCAAATACGGCGCAGACATCGTAACACATTAAAAATACCCGCCGTATCCACAGCTTTTTATCTTCAAATAGTTGTTTCATGCACCCTTTCTCTCCGTTGTTAAAAGTTTTTTCTGGTTTTCTTCTTATTGTAACATGACAGCCAGCCGGAATCAATCGCCTGTCATATATCTTCCGGGCATCAGGTACAGAAAAACCCATACCGGCTGATAATACGGATACTCCAAGCCTGCAAAAAGACCGACGGTCCACCAAAACCCAAAAACGCCGGCTGCCAAAAGATCCGTACGATTCCAGTCTCTCCGCTTATTCCATAAAGTATGCACCGATTTTATGAATGCCAGCCCAAACAGCGCGATATAAAAAAAGACGGCAAGCATTCCGTAGCGATACCCAATCTGCAAAATACTGCTCTGCGGATTGCACCGGCGGTCCCCTATCTTCGGATTCGGCTGCTTATGCCCGAACCAGTTCAACTCCCCTGCAACGCTATTTACGGCCTTAAGCCTGTACTCCCAGTTCTCCTCCGCCAAAACGGCAGAAGGATTTTCCGGAGCCGGACGGACGGCAATCCTATACAAGCCTGCTGCCAGAACGGCCGCCGTCGCACACAGAACTATTTTTATTTTAGCGGACGACGACAGCCTGCCGATTCCAAAAAGCGCGCCGGCCACGGCAAACAGCGTAAGGACGACGGCATACAGCACCGCATACCATCGACCGCTCCAAATCACCTGCAGCAGGGAGCATGCCACGCCGCACAGAGAAACCAAAAATCCTGCGCCAAATTTTCCTCTCTGCCAAAGGTCATACAGCTCTGCCAGAAATACAAGAACAAAAAACGCCGAAAGGACGCCGTATTCCTCCGGATTTGACAGGTATCCGCCGCTGGAAAAGCCCGTCACCTCTGCCCGGTGCAGCAGAGTAAAAACAATGCCCGCCGCGGCGAACAGCTCCGCCGCGCGGCAAAGGCTGCGCACCATATCCTCCCTATGCTCCATCTGCTGCCATACCAAAAAGACTGCGGCCATTCCAAAAAGCATGCTGTATCCGACGAACTTAAACCGTTTGCTTACCACAAAATCCGATACGCACACCAAAAGCCAGAACAAAAGGTAGCACTTCGCAACCGCAGAATTCCACCGGACCGGCTTTAGCTCCCTTTCCCAGGATACCCATACCACACCGCACAATACCAGAAAAAACACAAGCCCATGGTATTTAAAATAAGCCCTGCCCTGATAAAGGCCCTGCCGACATACAAAGGCCATATAGAGAAAGAAAAAGAAAAACAATGCCGTCCTTACCCTGTTTTTCTTTTCCCGCGGCCACACTTTATCCTCCTGCCGTCCGCAGTTTCCGGCCAGACAGCTTACCAGCTGCAGTAAATCCCAAATGGCGTCAAAACCCGTTCTCTGCTTTTTTTCCTGCTTCCCTTGATTTTTCATCATCAAAATATACTCCCATTACTATATACATCCCGTACCAGCACACCCAGCCAAACGGCAGCTCCAGGTTTTCCACCAAAAGCAGCAGAAAACAGCTCATCATATCCGCCAGTACAAAAAACGCATACCCGTTCCTGCGCCAGTGCCTGCGGAAATACCGGCACGCATACCAGAGATTCCACAAAACCATCAAAACATACGGCACTGCCGCAAAAATTCCATACCGGTACATCATCGCGATATATCCGTTGTGCGGCATTCGGCTTGCCCCCAGAAAATGCGCCTTATTTTTGTGCCCCCACAAATTCAGCTCGCGCAGATACGCCTTCCAGTAAAGCGTCCGGCCCGTTGTAAACGCCTCCAATGACGTACTGTTCTTTAATTTGTATAAAAGCCGATTTTCATTTCCCTCCTCCGCCGCCCTGACCGTCATAAGAAACGGATTTTCCGTTACGGTTTCCGGATAAAAGTCATTCTGAAATTTGATCTCTGCATCCACCATGCGCGGAATCTGGTAAACCGCCGCATTGTCTGCGATACCCCCTGCGCAAAAAACCAGCAGATACAGCGCAAAACCCAAAAACCCCACTTTCTCCCGGTTCATCCAGAGCTTAAAGGAAAACAAAAGCGCCGCGGCCGCAATGGGCAGGATGCTAGACAGGCTCTGCGTTTTCCACATCAAATCCGCACAAATTCCAAGCGTAAGAATCCTCCACAGATCGCCGCACAGCGCGCCCCGGTCCTTTCGGTCGAAGGAAAGCCCCGCAAACAGCGCAAGCCCTGCAAACAACAGATACAGGCCGAATATACCCGGGCTGTACGTCGCCCCCATATAACGGTATCCCGGCAGATAAGGCCGGAATAAATAACAAAACAGCAGATTCGGCCAAAAGCTCCACACAATCCCCTGTATAAAATCTCTAAGCAAATCCTCCCTGCATGCCATGTTTTCCCACATGAAGAACAGAAATCCTACGCAAAGCACCATAACATAGCCCATATACGCGTAGCGCTTTTCTACCACAAAATCGGAAACCATGCTCAAAACCCACAAGCCCATCCACGACGCCGCCAGCTTATTGTTCCAGTTGCAGTACAAAAGCGGCCTCTCCCAGCACAGCAGCGCAATCAGGCACAGCACCAGAACACAGACCAATATCAGAAATCGGAACTCCGCGTCCCGGTTATAGCTGCCGGACACAAAAGACGCCTGCATAAACAAAAAGAGAAACGCAAACAGCCCGCGTCTTACAAACGCCCTTTTTTTCGCTGAAAGCCTGCCGCCGAACAGCTCCCCGTATTTTCCCACATATAAAAAAACCGTCTGAATCCCGTGTACAGGGGCATACCATGGAATTTTTCTTCCCTTTCTCCGTAAAACCGCCCCGCATATCCCGGTTACCAGAAGAAATACCGCAAATACACACAAAAAATATTGAAAAAAAGACTCTCTGGCCGGAATCGGCGCCTCCTCCCGAAACTGCACCTGATCGATATGGAAGGACAGCCCCTTCTGCTCCGTCAATATCATACAGATCGCCGCATATTCCAAATCCTCCGGCAGCTCATAGAGGTTGTCCCCCTCAGAAAATACCGCGTCCGTCTGATAAACCTGCGTGCGCTCCTCGTCAAAGCAGGCCAGCACCGCGTCAAAGCTGCCGGTACTGACCTTAGAAAACGACATATAAATATAACGCCACCTTCCGGTTTCCGCACCGATATCCTTTACCGCCGTCTCCTCCGCAACTACCCAGGCCTGTTCTGCCGCGTCGTAATACATCGTATCGTTTCCGTTTAACGTCAAATCACGTCTCTGTGTGTCATATACAGCCCCAACGTCATAAAAACGGTCCAGATGGAACGTACCGCAGACCAGCATTAGAGAAACCGCGGCTGCCGTACAGATACCTGATAAAATCCATACGCATTTCCAGAAATACCTATTTAATATGCGCAACCTTCCGCATCCTCCATTTCAAATTAAAGTGTTCCCCCCTGAACCATGTCCTCCCACATATAGAGTCTATTCTAACGTATGCATGCCCAGATGTCAAATTCAGAAATAGCCGCCCGGTTTTCTTAGGACCGGAGCGGCTATTTCTGTGTCTTATGATTATCGTTACGCCCGATGGCGTATCCGAAGCTAAAGTTTCTTCCAGGCCGCAGCCAGCTCTGCGGTCATCCCCTCCTTTACCAGCAGTACCGGCAGACGTTCGCCGTTCAAAAACAGGCGTTTTGCCAATTCTGTCTTACCGTTAAAATCCCTGCCGGCATGGTAAAGCCCGTCCGTACCGTACCACAACCTGCTCCCGTCAATCGTCACGCGCAGGTTCCATCCTGCAAATACACAGCCTTCCTTTTCCGGCGTATCCCCGGCAATCCGCCATTCCCCGTCATTGGGGCAGGCATGCGGCTCCGTGTCCTGCGGCCCCTGCTTTGCATTGCTTAGATAGACGACCGAAAACGGATACGGCCCAAAGCAGTCCGAAGCGCCCAAGAGTGCCTCTGCCGTCACAGAATCCGTGCAAATCGTATCCGCCCCCATATCCAGCAGATATTTTGCAAAATCCGCATCCTGCTTTACGGTATAACACATCAGATACAGCCCGGCATTTTGAATCTTCCGAACCATTTCCGGCGCAGTCATACTGCCCCGCATCGCAACAATCCCGATATTGTGATCCAGGCAGAATTCTAAAATCTCATCCAGACGATACGTCTTATCCCCCACCAGATACTGATAATGCTTAAAATGGTATATAGCGTCTATTTCCTGATACATCTGCATGGAATAGGCCTGTATGACCAGCCGTTCAAGCGCCTCCGTATCATATGCAAAATCCTTGAGCAGCGCATGTATCCTCCGCTTTAAGTCCTCTCCGTATACCTCATGGAAATCGATCTCAAACGTATCCTGCGGCCGTTTTTTCATCTCCCGGTAAAACTGCCGGACATCCATAATTTCCTGACCGTACACCTTCATTTTCTTAAGCCAGCGGTACCTCATGTGCAAAAAACGTTCGGAATACGCAAATCCTACATTCTTACAGGCGCTTTCCGTCCAGCCGTGGCAGCATACCAGGCGGCGATCCGCCGTATAGGAAAGGTCTACCTCAAAATACCGGTAGCCGTTTTGGACGCCATTTTGATAGGCTGCCAGGGTATTACAGTAGGTATGCCCCTCAAAAGCGCCGAACGCGTGCGCCTGCAGCGTATGGGAAAGCATCGGATACCCGTTTCTTACGGCTTTCCCTGTCGTGCGGCGCCTCCACTGCGCCTGCAGCACCAGGTATCCGCCCTCCTCCGAAAACAGTGCACGGATATCGTCTCCGTCCCAAAACAGCTGCTTTTCCTCCATCTGCTCTGTCAGCGGACAAAATCCCGCGCCCTTTATGTACCAGTGCCACCGGCCATCCTTCTTTTTACGTGCCCAGAAGCCCGCAAATTCTGCCTCTGTGCTGGTAAAGCCCTGCACCACCGGTACCGGGCAGGAGGATTCCACCACCTCCTGATACGCCTCATCCGACCCCCGTTCCCCGTTGCGGCACAGCTCTGCCCCCTTGAGCCGGCGTTCCTCAAATAACTGCTTATAACAAATGCCGTCTGCCCCATTTCCAAGATACAGGACAAACGGCTTTCCCTCTTCTATCCATTGATCTATGGGAACATGAGCCCTTTGTACGTGCTTTGCTTTCCTGCTGCGCTTCCAAATATCGGTTAAAGCTCCCATAGACCTCTCCTCATTCCTTCATCTTCTGAATTAAGAAGTCTACGATACGCCGGGCGGCTTCCCCGTCCGCAAGATATCCAATCCGGTCCATAAATTTCTCCACCCGCTGTTCATACAGCGAACGATCAAACGTCTCAATACAGCGCAGGAACTCATCATTGGTCCTCGCGTACGGAAACGGCAGATCCTCCATTTCAAAATACATCCCCCGGTTCTTAAGATACCCATCCAAATCCGGAACATACATAAAGCCCGGCTTTTTGGTCAGCATAAAATCTGTGATGACAGAAGAATAATCTGAAATCATCAGATCGGCGGCAACTGCCAGATCCTGCATGTCGTGATACCCGCTTGCATCAATCAAACGCGGCGAATCCGGCACCAGCTTCTTCGACTTCTTTGCAATCCTTGGATGCAGGCGGATGAGCATCCTCCATGGACAATGATAGCTTTCCTCCAGCTTGTCAAGCACTCTCTCATAATCCAAATCATACCATTTTAAGGACATATCCCCCCGGAACGTCGGCGCATAAATGGCCAGCCGCGTTCCCTCCGGCACCTGATAAAACTCGCGCACCTCCCGTTCGATCGCAGGAGATCCGTTCACCAGTACATCTGTCCTTGCATCCCCAAGGCGCAGAATTTCGCCCTTTCCAAAGAAAAACTCCTTTAAAACGTGATCCTCCATTTCGCAGCCGCTTGTAATATAGTCTACATATTCCGCGTCCACCAGGTACATCCGATCCTTTTCGGGAAGCTTTTTGTCGGGATTGTAGCTGTGCTTGTCCTTACCTTCCTTTTTTAGTGTAATTCCGCCATGGAAGGTATTCAGATAAACGGTTTCCTTTCTTTTATACACCCCAATTCTTAAAAGATCATTAAAATGGATATTATTGATCCAGACCTTTGCCGTCATTAAGTCGATGATGGACCGGTTACCCCGCGCAATCCGGACGCCGTCCGGCACATGGGCCTCCTCATCCGCCGTCTTCCGGTTTAACAGCCAGACCAGCTCATAACCTTCCTTCCTGCGCAAAAACTCGTCGCAGATTGCTTTTGGGTTGCAGCCGTAGCCATTCCCTCCAAACTGCGTAAATACCACCTTTTTCTTATTCACAGGCACAAAATGGCCCAACAGCCATGCTTCCGGCTTCTTCAGCTTTTCTCTGATACTTTTTCCCATCGCATTCTCCTTGGTTTTCGCATAATTTAATATAATTTTAATTTTTGCATTGTATAATATAAAATTCTTTTTATGCAGTATATCAAATTATACGAATTTTAGCAAGGAATATGTTTTTCCAAAAGTAACGTGAAATGTAACCAGCAGTTCAGACGGCTGCTATTCCTAATAATTAAGTTGATTTTGCATTGCAAATCACATATACTATAAATGCAATGAATTGCGAAAGTTGATATTATGGCAAACACAACAAATTTCAGCGTCCGCATGGACAGCGACATCAAAAAGCAGTGTGAACACCTATACAACGAATTGGGCATGAATCTTACCACCTCTATCAATGTTTTCCTGCGCCAATCCCTCCGTGCCGGTGTTTTTCCCTTTGATGTAAAGCTTGAACAACCCAACAGGGAAACCATTGCGGCTATGCCTACCTTCTCCCGGCAGCCCCCTGCCCCAGATTCGTCTTAATCTGCGTTGTGGAGATCTCCGGCGTACGCGGCAGGTAAACCACCTCGCAGTACTCCTTTAAAAAATCAAATTTCCCTTCCCAGTCGTCTCCCATTACAAACGTATCCACCCGAAATTCCTTCACATCCGAAATCTTCTGCTCCCAGCATGTTTCCGGAATGACCAAATCCACGTACCGGATGGACTCTACCATCTTCTTTCGCTCCTCATAGGTAAAGTAGCACTTTTTCTGCTTCTGTTCCCAGTTAAACTCATCCGTGCTGACTACGACAATTAGGTAGTCGCCCAGCTCCTTTGCCCGCCGAAGCAGGTTAATATGCCCGTAATGCAGCAAATCAAATGTCCCGTACGTAATTACCTTCCTCATTTGTTTTCCTCCCCGTTTAAAAACCCGCTTTCTATCATGCGTAAAAACATCTCGCGAAGCCCCACCGTCGGCTTCCAGCCAAGCCCCGTCAGCTTTGTGCTGTCCAGTCGGATGACCATCTCCGGATTGTAGCCAAACGACGCCACATCTTTAGGAATCTCAATCCGTACCGAAATTGGCCTGTCCGGATACAGCCCGCACACCATTTCGGCCATTTCGCGAATTGAAACCGCCGTATCCATGTTGGTAATATTATACGCCTCGCCGCTCGTTCCCTTCAAAAGCACATACAAAACCGCCCCAATGGCATCCTTTGCATAGCAATAGCTGCGCACGGTATTGCCCTCTGTATGCAGTACAATATCCTTCTGCTCTACGGCGCATCTGGCGAATTCCGCAAATACCCGCCCGTCCTGGTATGCTACGCCCGCACCGAAGGTCTGTGAAAGCCGTGCCAGCTTCACCGGCACTCCGTACTCCTTTGCATAGGATACGCAAAGGCATTCCACCATGCGCTTTCCTTCCGAATAGCTGCTGCGCACGCTTAAGGGATCGATATATCCGTAATCCGCTTCTTTGATCCATTCCTTACCCGCATCCGGCGTCCCGTATACCTCCAGCGAAGACAGGTACACCATGCCCTTTATATGCTTCTTATGTGCAAACTCCAGTATGTGCTTCGTCCCCTCAATCGCCGTTACAATCGTCTCTACCGGATTGGTCACAAAAAATCTGGAGCTTGTGGGGCTCGCTCCGTGCACGATATAATCCACTGCCCCCTCATAGCAGACCGGCTCCTCCACATTGCCATAATAAAAGCAAAGCGCCTCCTCGTCCGCTGCGCTCCCGAACACCTGACGGACTTTTTTTTCACTCCTGGCCATTGCCACAACACGAAGCCTTACGTCCTGCACCCGGTTCATCGCCAGCAGCGCAAAAACCAGCTGCGAGCCCAAAAGACCGGTCGCACCCGTCACAAATACCGTACTGTCCCGCAGCATTTCGGCCAGCTCCTTATTTTGCGCAAGCTCCTTCGTATCCTCCGCAAGTATCCTGTCCTTTATTCCTAACACAATCTGTCCCTCCTCAAAAAAATCACAGCGATACGGCCGGCATCTTTCCCGTCACAAAATCCGCCGCTATCTCTGCCACCGGTTCAGCCGCGGCTCGATCCGGTTGGTAAGCCCCAGGCCGAACGCCTGCTCGTTCTCTTTATACTGCAAAAGGCCCCGGAAAATATAAACGTCTTCCGGCGTCGTGACCTTGATATTGCCCCGGTTGCCCATCACCATATGCGCCTCCATCCCCTGACTCCGGACGATTGTGCAGGCGTCCACCATATTTTCATACCGCGTTTCGGACGCACGTACCATATCGTGCGCCCTTAAAATATCCTTCAAATAAAAGCTCTGCGGCGCCTGTGCCGCAAACGTCTCCTTCCGGTACGGAACCGTGCCTACCTCCTGGCCGTCCGGACTGATCAGAATCGTTTCATAGCAGGGGGTACACGTAATGCCGTTCCCGAATTTCTTTACGCTTTCAATATTATTGCTGATGACCTCATAGGATACAAACGGCCGCACGCCGTCGTGAATCAGTACAACCGAATCGTCCGGATTTTCGTCCTCCGCGGCCTTAAGCGCATTGTAAATCGAATCCTGCGCCGTCTCGCCGCCCGGAATGACCTGCACCACCTTGCTCAGGTGATACTCCCCGATCAGCCCCTCCATATAGGGGATAAAATGCTCTAGGACGGAAATATAAATTTTGTCAATCAGATCGTGATACTGAAACAGCTGCAGCGTATAAACAATAATCGGCTTTCCATTGATTTCCAGAAACTGCTTCGGTATCCCCGAGCCCATGCGGACACCGCTTCCGCCGGCAAAAATAATCGCTATATTCACTCTGCTTCACCCTCCTTAAACACACCAAGCTCTGTTCGCACACATCCCTCCGGCAAAAAGTCAAGCCCTTTGCGGTGTGCATTTTCCTCTTTGACCCGCGCAAGCCCTGCCCGGATCTCTTCCGGAAGCTGCCCTAACACCACCCAGTCAATGACGCGGTCCGACGCATTGCTGTCGATGTAGTCAAAATGGTGCTCCACATATTGTTCCACCTTTTCGTACTCAAAATCCTTCCGGCGGAACGCATCTAAAAGCTCTTCAAACGTATAACAGACCTTTCCGGGCGCAGACTCCTCATAGTCCCGGTGAAAGCCCCTTGAAAACGCATACTGGATCCTGTCGTAGGCAAAAAACAGCATCGGCTTTTTCATCAGGGAATATTCAAATATATTGGAAGAATAATCTGTCACCAGCAGATCCGTAATGTAAAACAAATCGTTGATATTCGGATATTTTCCGACGTCCGTAAACTTATCCTTATATTTTTTCGGAATCGGCACCTTCGAGCCGACCCAGGGATGCATCTTAAATAACACCACATACTCGTCCCCGCACGCCTCATACAGCCCTTCAAAATCAATCAGCTCATACGGATAAAAAGCCGTTTTCTTCCCCCGTCCCCGGTAGGTCGGCGCGAACAGCATGACCTTTTTGCCCTTGCAGAGCGGATAGCTCCCATAGAGCTCCTCCGTCTTTTTCTGCCGGTAATCCTCCCGCAGGTACTCGTCCATACGCGGCATTCCGGTCGGAAGCACCTGCTCGTCGTTGATGCCCCACACCTCCGAGAAAAACGGCGCGATGTTCTTCGAGCCTGCAATGCCGAAATCATACTGCCTGTGGCAGGACGTGGCGCCCGGACAACCCATATGCCCCCAGCGGCTGTAGCCGGAGGACTTAAAGCCTGCCCCCGCATGCCAGAGCTGGATCAGCCTGGTATCGTCGGAAAGCTTCATCCAGTCCAAAAGCGGCGCATGGTCATCCAGAAAAATCAGGCTGCTCTGCCCCATCTTCTGCATCAGCGTAATCCAGCTTTTAAAGCCCTGCGGCTCGGAGGCAGCCGACCGTGCGGAAAACAAAAGCCGGTATTTTTGATCCAGCCCGCGCTCCTTCATACGCTCGGAAACGGCCTTTAAATTGGAAGCGATGACCTTATTCTGCTCCGACATAAATAAAATTGTATTTTTCCGCCTTCCAGCGTACAGCCTGCAGAAAAAGGCATACATCGTACGTAAGACATTTTTCCTGCTGCCCCAGGTGCTTTTGATATCATTGATCCAGTGAATCTTATTCCGCAGATGCGTCTTTACCGGAAAGACCATTCCTGTCCGTGTTGCCGCCAGAATATAAAAACGAAACGGCAGCGTATCCGCATCCTCCTCTACATAAAATGTGGCGGTGTAGGACTTTCCCTGATCGGCGTACAGAAAATTGCGGGAAAACTCCGACATCCTGCCTACAATCGCCGTATCCGCCTCACAGTCTGCCATCTTGCAGTCGTCCCTTACGACCATCAGCCGGTATTCCCCCGCCGGCACGCACGCGTTTTCCCCGCCGTTTGTCACGTTTAATTTCAGATGGAACACATCGTCCTCCATGCCAGTGACCTGAAAGCCTGCCTGCGCATAGTACATCTGATCCACCGCATAAAACAAAAGCTCCCCGTTCCGCTCCTTTTCGGACTGGTATTCTACCTTTACATCCAGATACAAAAATATCCGTTCCCACCTTACGGCAATTACCGTCGCCGTAATTTTTTTCTCTTCGATATAGCTTACCATTGCCATGATCTAATCCTCTTCTTCCGTAGCCTCAGTCATTTTGGTATAGATTTCCGAAACCTCATCAATCCCGCCAAATGCCACCACTCTTCCCTGTTCTAATATCATTGCCTTATTGCAGATCCGCTGTACCTGCTCGATCGAGTGGGATACAAACAGAACCGTTGTCCCGCCTGCCATCATCTGCTGTATCCGCCTCTCGCTTTTCCTTCGGAACTTCGTGTCCCCTACAGACAGCACCTCGTCCAGTATCAGTATCTCCGGCTCTGCGATCGTCGCAATAGAAAATCCCAGCTTCGATCGCATACCGGAGGAATAATTTTTAATCGGAACATTGATAAATTTTTTCAGTCCGGAAAATTTGACAATCGCGTCATACTTTTCCTCTAAATATTTTTTACTGTAGCCAAGCATCGATCCGTACAGGAAAATATTCTCCTTCCCCGTATACTGCTTGTCAAACCCGGCCCCAAGCTCCAAAAGCGGCACGACCTTTCCCTTACGGACGACCCTGCCCTCGGTCGGCTTGAACACGCCTGCAATGACCTTAAGCAGCGTACTTTTCCCCGCGCCGTTTAAGCCTAAAATCCCCAGCCGGTCGCCCTTTTCCAGCGTAAAGCTGACGTCCTTTAGCGCCCAGAACTCACTGTTGTTTAAATCCCGCTTCAGAAGACGGATGATGTATTCTCTGAGATCGTCTACCTTTTCCTCACTCAGGTTGAATTTCATTCCTATGTGCTCCACAATCAATGCCTCTTTTGCCATAATACACCTTCCTATATCGCTAAAATAAAATCATCCTGCTTTTTGTAAAACAGATAGGTTCCCAGCACAGACAGCCCAATCCCGTAGGCAAGCGCTACCGTAAAATACCTTACGTCCAACGGCTCGCCCATCATCGCGTAACGGAAATTCATAATGATGCAGTACAGCGGGTTATATTTCAAAATCCACGCATAACCGCTCTTGATAATCCGATCCGGCGAGTACATGATCGCGCTGCAGTACATCAGAAGCATCATAAAAACATCCCAGATATATTCCATATCGCGGAAGAACACACTGACTGTCGCTAAAATCATGCCGCTCCCGTACGTTAAAATGAATAACAGCACAAATGGGATAAATGCATACAGCATATGCAGACTCGGCGGCTGCTTACAGTATATGCACAACGGAATCAATACCAGCAGAGAAATACTGGTAATCACGTAATTGTACAGAATACTGGACAGCGGATACAAATATTTGGGCACATAGACCTTCTTAATCATCGACGCGTTGGCGCGTATGGACTTCGCCGCCGATTTGGTAGACGCCGAATAGAAGGAATACAACAGCTTCCCGCAGAGGACGTAAAGCGGAAATTTTTCATCTCCGCGCCCAAGCAGCGTTCCAAACACGACTGTAAGCACAATCGTCGTGAGCAGCGGCTCTAAAAAGGACCATAAAATGCCCAGGTAGGACCGCCTGTATTTGAGCTTAACCCCCTTTTTTACCAGCTCCCACAGCAAACCTCTCCGTTTCCAAAATGCTTTTAAATGTTCCATATGCTTACCCTTGCTTTCTGTTTTTCTTGATGCATGACACAATCAGCTCCGCCACGCGGGACGCTGCCGTCCCCTTCTCCACAGAGCCTTTTTCTGCCAAAAATTCTGCTACCCTCTCTTTATATACCAATTCGTCAAAAGATGCAATGTTTTTGGCAAGGCTTCCGTTATCTGGCGCAACGGAAAACGGCGTCTGCTCTAACGGATAATACAGGCCCCGCAGCTTTTGATAATCGGAATAATCCGGCGCATACAGAAATGCCGACCGTCCGGTTAAAAGAAAATCAAACACCGCGCTGGAATAATCCGTCACGGCTGCATCCGCCGCTGCCAAAAGCTCCTGGATATCCGGATACCCCGTTACATCCACACAGAAAGACTCCTGCGGCAGCAGCTGCCCGAATCCCTGCATCCGGGGATGCAGCCGCATGAGAATCAGCCAGCTGCCGCCGAACCGCTGCTCTAAGCTTTGCTTTAACAGCCCGAAGTCCAGCTCCTGCTCCCACTGCATGCGCCCGTCCCGAAACGTCGGCACATACAAAAGCAGCCGATATCCCGTTTTCCCGATATACCGCTCTACAAGCTGCCTCGCCCTCTTTTGGCCCCCGCCGAAAAAAATATCATTCCGCGGATGCCCATACATGAGCACCTCTCCCACGTCCCAAAACGCCCGTCTGTAAATTTCCGTTTCAAAAGCACTGTTGGAAATCCAGTAATCCGTATACCGTGAATTTTGCCTGGCCAGCGTCACCCAGTTTGTATCACAGGTTAAATTCCCGCAGTCGTTTTCGATTTTCTTGATGCCAAACGAGCCGTGCCACATCTGGATATAGGTCTGCCCAGGCTTTTTCAAAAGCCCCTTGTTCAGGTAATGCACCATCTGGTAATTGGCTGCCCAGACGCCTGCCGTGGCATATTCCCTCATGGCTTCCCTGGAACCGTATTCTACCAGACGCACCTCCTTTGGAAACATCCCCCTTCGCTCCCCGGCATCCCGCACGGTCCAGACCAGATCCAGATGCATCCCGGTCTTTAAAAGCGCTTCCGTCACATATTTACCGTTACAGCCATAGTCCTTGCCCATATAATTGTCAAACACGATTTTCTCAGGTACAACCGGAAGGCTCTCCAGCTCGTCATGGAAGAACCGGGTATACTGCTTTTTCACGCAAAACGGCGTATGCTTTAAGCGGTACACCTTCTCTTCCCCTTCGATTGAATAAGAAATCACTTTCTTCGCCAGCTGTTTGATCGTTGCAATATCCGGCTTCACACGCTTCACTCCTCATCCTGGTACGTCCGGTAAATCTCATGCCGCGGAACGCGTTCCTCTTGGGGCGGCAGCTTTTCATAATCGCCGTACAGCCGCTCAAGATACCGGTGGATATCCCCCGGCACCCAAAAGGTTTCTCCCTCAAACGTGCCTTTGTCCAAGGGCAGCAGATAACTGCGCGGCATTACCTCCGTCTCATACCCGGCCACCCCGAACAGGCTGCAGATATCCCGGCATTTGAATACATCCCAATACGTAAAAATCTGCTTGGTGATACTCATATAAGCATCCAGCGCCCACTCCGGCGTTATTTTCAAAATTGCCTTTGAAATATTCCGTATCCTCTGCCCCTTATTTTTGACGGGAAGACGGTATTCCGCCAAATAATAAATCAACGACGATGTCTTCTGCACCTTTCGCAAAAACCGGCTGTCCGGCACCCCGTCAATCGGATGGATATCAATTTTTGCCACATTCTCATATCCTTTGTCTGCATGCGTCGCATCGTACAGATACCCAATCGGCGCTTCGGGTATGATATGCTCCCTTACCGGAGAATACACCATGTCTCCCATCCGGTTCTCCGCAAGAATCATATAGCACTCCAGCTTCTCAAAATCCATACGCAGCATCGCAACATCCACATCGTCGTCCCACGGAATGAACCCCTGATGCCGGTACGCCCCCAGAGCGCTCCCGCCTACCAGAAAAAAGGTCAGCCTGCGCTCTTCTGTAAAATCCCGAAACGTAAGCAGCATTTCCATCAACCGGCGCTGCAATCCTTCTAATTCTTTCATACCTTTTACCCCTTATTTTCTTAAAAATTTTCCGTAAAAATAGGTGCGCAGCCTCACAGGCACCAGCGACATGGCGATCTGTCCTCCCGCCGACACCAGAAAATCCGCAATGCCGGAATATCCGGTCCGATGAATCCTCCAGCGCGCCCTAAGCCCCAAAAATGCATACGAAAGGCTTCCGCGCCGTTCGTACATTCCTGCGTCCGTGCGCATATATACCAGAATTTCCTGTATGTTATACCCTGTCATTCCCATACCGAGCATCCGAACCCAAAGATAATAGTCCTCAAAGCCCTTGCAGTCTTTATATCCGCCCGCCTTTTGCACCGCAGACCGCCGAAGCATCACCGACGGATGATTAAACGGATTCCTGCGCCGTGCAAACTGCCGGATTTCCTCATTTGTCTCCGGAACCTTTCGCACCCTTGCGGCACGGGGCGTCTCCCCGAAGGATATTTCCTCTGTAAATTCCGCTATGTTTCCGCCGACAATCGCCGCATCCTTCTCTGCAAACACGGCAAGCTGCTTCTCACAGCGCTTCGGAGTGCTGATGTCATCACTGTCCATCCGCGCAACCAGATCGTGCCTGCAGACCGCAAGCCCTTCCTGCAGCGCAATGCCTAAGCCCCGGTTCTCTGCCAGACGTATAATCTGGAACAGATTGGGGCAGATCTGCGTAAATTCATGTATGACCGCGTCCAGATCCTTTGTAAGCGGGCCGTCGCATACGATGACAAAATCATCCGGCGGGACGCTTTGGCGGAGCATGCTTAAAATGCTTTGTTTGAAATAGGATGCCTGCTCTTTGCGATATACAGACATTAAAACGGAATATGGATCCATTTTACTCCTCCTTCTTAAGCGCCGTCTTCTGCCCGTCATCCACTCCTTCTGACTTCTCCTTCTGAAATAAAATTTTCACCGTCAATATAATCAGCTTAATATCCAGCCAAACAGAATAATTCGTAATATAAGCCAAGTCCAGCTTCAGCTTATCATACGGCAACGTATTATACTGCCCATACACCTGTGCATACCCGGTCAGTCCTGCCTTTACTTTCAAACGCAGCGGAAACTCCGGAATCTTTTTTGTGTATTCCTCGGTAATCTCCTTCCGCTCCGGCCTCGGCCCTACAAATGCCATATCGCCGGCCAATATGTTAAACAGCTGCGGCAGCTCGTCAAAATGCAGCCTGCGGATCACCCGCCCTACCGGCGTGATACGGTCATCATGCTCCTTTGCCAGCCGTGCGCCGTGCTTTTCGGAATCCACAATCATGCTTCGGAATTTTAATATTTCAAACTCCCTGCCGTCCTTTGTCTGCCGCTTCTGCCGGTAAAACACCGGCCCGCCGTCGTACAGCTTGATGCACAGCGCGATCAGAAGCATCACCGGAGACGCCAGCACAATTCCAAGGATGGAAATTGCCAGATCCATTCCCCGCTTTACAAACATCTGCCGGTAGGTCAGCCCGTTGTTGCGGAATAAAAGCAGCGGCGAATCAAACAGATCGATGCTTTCGGAATTCCGGATCATAATGTCGGAAATTTTCGGGATTCCGTAGCAGCGGATATTTTTTTCAAAGCAAAATTTGATAAACCGGTTGCGGTCCTCTACCATAATGTCCCCAATCAGTACCGCATCATACTGCAAAATCCGCTCGTATATCGTCTCCACTCCGGCGCTCAGCGCCACCTTTTCCTTGACATGGTATTTGTCCTTGCGGGATTCCAGCTTGCGGATGATGGCATTGGGACTGATTTCCCCATAAATCAAGAGCATTTCATGCGGCGGGTAAATGATGGCATAAATCCAGCGCATAAAGATCGCCCAGATTAACACCAGCGCAAAATCCAATGCGCACAGAACGAACATCGGCTCGCTGTTTTCCAAGAATTTCCAGTCGCCGTTGATAAGGGACAGCTGCAGGTAGGTAACTCCGTTGACACAGAAAATCGTCAGCACCTGAGAATACATAATATCCCAGGTTTTTAAATATCCTACCTTAAGCGCTCCGAACGCCCTGGAAAATACAATGATAAACAGTGCATATAATCCGATAATCACCCAGTTGCCCCTCCTCCAGTATTCTACCGGCATCATATCCTTATAATGGCCAAACCAGATAAATCCATAGATACCCGTTTGCAAAAGCACGATAAACAGCTTCGCCCAGAACATGATCATACGTTTGGTTTTTAATGACGATGACATTCTCATAGAAACCTCTCTATTTCTTCCACATCTTCTTAAGTCTGTACTTTACATCAATCCTTCGTGCAATCCATTCTGCAGCCGTAAGGCTCATGGAGTCAATCCGCAAATCCAAAAGCAGTGTCTTTTTGCCGGCCGGAAGCCCGGTCAGAAGAAGGTTCGGATCGTCTGTATCAAACAGGTACATCCCTTCCTCCATTTTATGGCCGTTGCTGATAAAATCCAGCACCCCGCCCGGCCCCGTTTTCCACCCAAGCTGCCGGATTTCCACCGTGCAGGCCTGGCTTCCCGGATCAATTCTAAGCCTTTGCACCCCGTCTGCCACCGGAATCTCCAGCCGGTAGGTGCCGTCTAAGGCCTTGCTGTGGTAAAATACGCTTTCCTCCTCCGAAAAACCGTTTCCGCTGTCAAAATATACCTGCAGCGAGCGCCTGCGCTCCTGCTCGTCCACCACATTCAAAATACTGCTGATATGATAGGCCGGACAGCCGTATTCCCTGTAAAGCTGGCGCATCGGGACATGCCCGTCTAAGACATAGGCCTGGAACGCCTCCTCCATTTCCCCATACGCCAAAAGCTCCTCCGGCAAAATTCCGGCCATCTGATAAAGCCGGCCTGCATCAAGCTTTTTTCGCTCCTGCGTCGTTTCCGCATAATATCGGATACACCGGTATAAAATAAAATGCACCGGAACTGGAAAATGAAACGACCACTCATAGTCAATCAGATGCCAGCCCCCGTCTGCATCTACCAGAATATTCGGCAAAATCATATCTATATCACTCACCGGCGCCGCCAGAAGCCCGTCCGGAAGCGCCGCACGCCCAAATACACGCACAAACTCCTCCGTCCTCCGAAATTCCTGCTGCCCCTTACAGGCCGAAATCTCTTCCAATACCGACAGCAGCGTCTCCCTGGCCCTGTCATACGCCCCCTCTGCCAGCATCCGATCCAAAAGCTCCTCCATGGTCTGCCCCTGCAGATAGGCAAATTCCGCCTCTGCCGCAGCCTGCCCCTCCCAAGATCCTGGCTCCTCCGCAAGCCCGCTGTCTAAACTCTTGCGCATCCGGCACGCATTCACGGTAAACCTGCTGCCCGCATACAGCTCCTTAAGCCGCCCTTCCGTCGCCTGCAAACGCTCCACCTGCGCCGACGCCGATTTCGTATCGGCCCTTTTGATTAAATGCCTCTTTCCGTCCCGGGACTCTGTAATATACGTACGGATATTCCGCGTACGCCCCCTGTCATTCGAAAACTTCACAAACAAAATCTCTTCCCCATCCCCATTGACCACAGGACAATCAGCCTCCCGGCCTGCGATCACCAGATACGAGCTGGAAAATTCCGGAAACTTCCCCCGTGCGATCAAAGCGTCCGCCGCCTTCGCCTCATCAAACAAAACCAGCCGCTCCGCATCAAAATTTCCAATCTGATCGACAAGCTCCCCGGCTTTCGGCAGATACCCATCCGAATAAATGCTCATGGCAATTCCAAAATCCGGAAACGGATAATAAAACCTTTGCCCCAAAAGCCCTGCATCCGACAAATTCCGGGCAACCTCCTCCCTGGTCCACCCAACAGATCCTTCCACTGCTTCCAACGCCCCAAAATATTCGTTTGAGCCAATTTCTTTTACCCCGGCCAGATACTTTAGCCCATACGCATTCTCCGCCGCAAGCACCAGCCTGCCCGATCCCTTCAAATGGGCGGCAAAAGCCCCTGTGTCGTCTTTCCCGGCATTCCCCAGGCAAATAATATAATCAAATTTGCCTTCCGCAGGAATTTTCTCCGCCTGCGCAGCACAGACAACCTCCTCTGACAGTTCCCGAAGCTTTGCCGAGACAGCATCCTCTGTTCCTATATATAAAACGCTCTCCTTCCTCTCAATCGGAAGCCACGCAATACTATTCGCCCTCAAATATGATTCCCTGAAAACGTCCATCCCGGATCCCTCCAAATAACACTCAAGCAAATCTGTCTTTGATCCTTTTTTCAGTCACTGCAAATCCCAAAACCAGAGCACAAATTCCAATCCCAAGCCCCACATACAAAGCAATATCCACCGGAATCTTACATACAAACAATAATAGGCTTAAAATAAGCTCTGCAAGCCCTGTAATTTTCCCAATACCGATAAATATATCCGGCGCGATGCCCTGTGCAAAATCCCAATGCTCCTGCGATTTCCGGGAAGCGGGCGTGTCATAGCCATTATGGGATTCCATATCTCTGACCGGATGCCGCTTTAAAAGCGTTCCGACCAATACCATAACAAACGAGATCGGAAGAGCACACGTCTGAACTCCAGTCACAGCCTCATATC
>CANDKL010000017.1 GCA_947385255.1 uncultured Roseburia sp.
TATCTTTTGAAAATTCTGAAAGCAGTATAGCACACAATTCGAGTAAATACAATATTTTTCTTGCAGATCAAACAAAGTACTGCTAATATGGTTATAGCAAATTTGAAGGAGCAGAGGCTATGATTTTAAAAAAGAAGGCTTTTTGTATCGGTACCATACTGCTTTTGTGGTCGGGCTGCCTGCTGACGGGCTGTGCCTTTTCAGAGGGACGGCTGGAAAAGGAAGAAGCATACAGAAGGATTGGCATAAATGCAATGGAGGCGGAGAATTATGAAGCCGCAATCGAATCGTTTAATAAGGCCTTAGAGCAGGCGGGCGGCATCGGGGCGAACGAGGTCGATATCTGCTATTATAAGGCGGCGGCGCAGTTTTCGGCGGGCAGCCTTTCGGATGCGGTTGAGACCTACGATACGCTGCTGGAATACGACAGGGAGAATGCGGAGGCATATTTTCTGCGCGGCTGCGTGTACCTGAGTGAAAAGGAAAGCGATCTGGCGCAGGAGGATTTTGAGAAGGCAGCCAGATATGCTTCGGATCATGAGATTTATCTGGCAATTTATAACAGCTTAAGCGGCGCGGGATATGAAGCGCAGGGCAGGGAATACTTAGATCAGGCTCTTAAGAAGAAGGCTGGAAAAAGGGCGGGCAATTATACCGTAAAGGGCAGGATTTATTTTCTGGAAGGGAATTATGAGCAGGCTGCCGAGAATTTGAAGACGGCTGTCGAAAAGGGAGACGTCACGGCAAATCTGTACCTGGCACAGGCCTATGAGGCGCTGGGGGATCCGGTCAATGCGGATGCGTGCATTGATGCCTATATTGAGGTATATCCCGACAGCAGCGTGGCCTATAACCAGCTTGGCCGCAAGGCGTTAGAGGCGGGCGATTACAAGGAGGCGATTGCCCGGTTCGAGGAGGGGCTGGCGTTAGAAGAGGTGACAAACGAGCAGGAGCTGCGCAGCAATTTAATTGCGGCGTACGAGTACAGCGGAGATTTTGGACGCGCTGCGGCGTATATGAAGGAATATGTTGAGGATTTTCCGGGCGATCCGGCGGCAGCGCGGGAATATCGTTTTCTGGAGAAAAGCTTGGACAAGGAGACAGATGCAGAATGATTCAGACGGCAGAGGAAAAGGAAAAGCTCCTGTTAGTCGGTGTGAGCGCCGAGGACGGAGATGATGCGGAGGACTCCTTAGAGGAGCTGGCCGATCTGGTGGAAACGGCCGGAGCCAAAGCTGTGGGCGGCGTGCTCCAAAGGCGTGAGCGCGTGCATCCGGCTACCTATATCGGAAAAGGAAAGGCAGAGGAGCTAAAAGAACTGATTTGGGAGACGCAGGCGGACGGAATTGTCTGTGATGATGAGCTGACGCCGGCGCAGCTGCGCAATCTGACGGAGCTGTTAAATGTAAAGGTGATGGATCGGACGCTTATCATACTGGATATTTTTGCCATGCGCGCGTCAACCAGCGAGGGTAAAATCCAGGTGGAGCTTGCGCAGCTTAGGTACCGTGCCAGCCGTCTGACCGGGCTTGGGAAATCGCTTTCGAGGCAGGGCGGCGGCATCGGCACAAGAGGGCCTGGCGAGAAGAAGCTGGAAACGGACCGGCGGCTGATCGGAAGCCGGATTTCACAGCTGAAAAAAGAGCTGGAGGAGATCCGGCGGCACCGCGAGGTGACCAGAGGGCAGCGTACGAAAGGCGGGATTCCGGTGGCGGCGATTGTCGGCTATACCAATGCGGGGAAATCTACGCTGTTAAACACACTGACTAAGGCAGATGTGCTTGAGGAGGATATGCTGTTTGCAACGCTGGATCCGACGACGCGGCTGCTTTCGCTCTCGAAGGATCAGCAGATTCTTCTGACGGATACGGTCGGATTTATCCGCAAGCTGCCGCATCATTTGATTGAGGCGTTTAAAAGCACGCTTGAGGAAGCGAAGTATGCGGATTATATCATTCATGTGGTAGATGCGGCAAATCCCAAGGCGGATCAGCAGATGTATATCGTATATGAGACGCTGCGCAGCTTGGGAGTGGAGAATAAGAAGATTGTAACGCTGCTGAATAAGCAGGATAAGCGGGAAATGGCGGAGCCGCTGCATGATTTTATGGCGGATTATGTGCTGAATATTTCCGCAAAGCACGGCACGGGTTTAGATGAGGTAAAGCGCGTTCTGGAGGAGCTTCTGCGGGAGGATAAAATTCTGATTGAACGGCTGGTTCCGTATCCGCAGGCGGGAATTTTGCAGCTGGTGCGTAAAGGCGGCGAGCTTTTGGAGGAATCGTATGAGCCGGAGGGGATTTTCATCCGGGCCTATGTGCCGATGGAGGTGTATGGGAAAATAGTGGATTTATAATCTGGGATAAAGTATATGGCAGATTTGGCATCATGTATTGATGCCAAATCTTTTTTTCTATTTCTTGAAAAAAGGGGCATACTCCCAATATAATAGAATCATGAAGTAAGAGATTGATTGGCCGGTCATACCTCTTTGGAAAAAATAATAACGCAGTGAGGTGTGGTTTTTATGAAAGAAAAAGTTCAGTTGTTTGGAAGGTTTTTAAGCGGCATGGTTATGCCGAATATCGGCGCGTTTATCGCCTGGGGCCTGATTACGGCTCTTTTTATTGAAACAGGATGGCTTCCGAATGCGAAATTTGCGCAGATGGTAACACCGATGTCTACGATGCTTCTGCCGCTTTTAATCGCGTATACGGGAGGCGATGTGGTAGCGGGCAAGCGCGGCGGCGTAATCGGGGCTATTGCGGCAATCGGTGTGATTGTCGGGCAGCCGGACGTGCCGATGTTTATTGGCGCGATGATTGTAGGGCCGCTGTCCGCATGGCTGATTAAGAAATTTGATCAGGCAGTGGAGGGTCATATTCCGCCCGGATTCGAGATGCTAGTCAACAATTTTTCGCTCGGGATCATCGGTGCGGCGCTCTCCCTTATTGCAATGCTTGGCGTTACGCCCCTGGTTACGACATTAAACGACGCTATGAGCGCGGGCGTGGGATTTTTAGTTGAGCATGGGCTTTTGCCGCTGACCAGTATTTTTATCGAGCCTGCTAAGGTACTGTTTTTGAATAATGCGATCAATCAGGGCATTTTATCGCCGATGGGAATCCAGCAGGCGAAGGAAATGGGCAAATCCGTATTTTTCCTGCTGGAGGCAAATCCGGGGCCGGGACTTGGCGTTTTGCTTGCGTATTGTATCCTGGGAAAAGGAAATGCAAAAAGCTCTGCGCCGGGCGCGGTGATTATCCACTTCTTCGGCGGCATCCATGAAATTTATTTCCCATACATACTGATGAACCCGCTGCTGCTTTTATCGGTCATTGCGGGCGGCGCAAGCGGCGTATTTGTATTCCAGCTGCTGGGTGCGGGGCTGACCTCCCCGGCGTCTCCGGGAAGTATTCTAGCGCTTACGATGATGTCGGAACGCCACAGCTATCTGGCAATGTTTGCAGGTGTGCTGGCTGCGGCGGCGGTGTCGTTTGCCATTTCGGTTCCGATTTTGAAATTTATGGGTAAGGACACGACACTGGAGGAGGCGAGCCGGCAGAAGGATTCCATGAAGCAGCAGGCGAAGGGAATTGCCGCAGGCAGCAGGGCGCAGGCAGATAAGGCAGGGGGAAGCATTCAGAAAATTGCTTTTGCATGCGACGCCGGCATGGGCTCAAGCGCTATGGGGGCTACGGTATTGAAGAAAAAGCTTGCGGCGGCAGGGCTTACCGGAATTGAGGTCATCCATACGCCGGTGTCGAGCATCCCGGCGGATGTGCAGATTGTCGTGACACATCAGGAATTAGGGGAACGCGCTGCGCACAGTAATCCGAAGGCGGAGCTGGTATTGATTACAAACTTCCTGGCGGCGCCGGAATACGAAACGCTGGTACAGTCGCTTCAGGAAAGAAACCAATAGACGGGATTGCCGGATTGTGCCTGCCACAGGCGCAATCCGGCGGTTTCTGTTTTTTTTTACAGAAGCAGGGATTCTGTCCGGGCGCCTGGATCAGGCATAGGAAGATAAGGGGGTAAACATGGAATTTACACCACGGATGAAACAGATTTTTCAGGCATTGTTAAAGGAAGAGCATGCGATTTCAGTCAAAAACCTGGCTGCTGAGGTCGGGGTGAGCAAGCGGACGGTACAGCGGGAGCTGGAATATGCCAACCAGAGCTTAAAGGGATATAAGCTGAAATTTCTTTCCAAGACGGGTGTTGGAGTCTGGCTAGAAGGCGATGCCGCCGAAAAAGAGCGGCTGTATGCGGATATCAGCAGCGGAGACAGCTACGATGCTTTCAACCGCACCGAGCGGCGCAAACGCCTCATACTTGAAATTTTAAAGGAAAAGGGATTAAAAAAGCTGTTTTATTACAGCAGCCAGTTCGGGGTGAGCGAGGCGACGGTGAGCAGCGATCTCGAAGCGGTAGAGGAGTGGCTTGGGCGCTTTGGGCTTAAGGTGACACGCAAGCCCGGCAGCGGCGTTTCGGTAGAGGGGGACGAGGAAGGGTATCGCAGGGCCATCCGTGCGTTTATCAATGAAAACGTGGATACACAGAGGATCCGCGAGGCTTATGAGCAGGCAGACGACGGGAAGCGGCCCGGCAAAAGCATCAAAAAAAGCAGCATCGGACAGATTTTAAACGGCGATATTACAGAGCGCGTCATGGATTGTATTACAGGGATGAAAAACACGCGCGTGATGACGCTTACGGAAAATTCCTACGTCGGCCTCGTCATCCATATTTCTATCGCCATCAACCGGATTTTGAAAAATGAGGTGATTGAGGCGGAAGGGCGCTGGATGGATCTTGTAAAAGAGGATGACGACTACGAGCTGGCAAAGGCCATTGTGCATGAGCTGGAGGAGGAGTTTGAAATTGAAATTCCCAAAGTAGAGGTATCCTACATTTACCTGCATATCAAGGGCTCGAAGCACGAGAAGATTTTAACTGCCGGCTTTCCTGACAGCCGCAGGGAAATCCAAAAGCTGGTCAACGAGATGATCGATGCGTTTGACAAGGAGAAGGCATATCGGTTCAAGCAGGATGACGAATTTATCCAGGGGCTTTTGGCGCATTTACAGCCTACCGTAATTCGCCTGATGCATGGCATGTATATTCAGAATCCGGTATTAGAGGATATTAAGGGGCTGTATCCCGATATTTATAAACGCTGCGGACAGGTGGCCAAATTGCTGGAGCAGCTGGTAGGAAAGCCGGTGCCGGAAGAGGAAATCGGGTTTTTGACGGTACATTTCGGTGCGGCCCTGGTACGTTTAGAGGAGCAGCAGGAGCAGATCCGCCGGGTGCTTGTGGGCGTCGTCTGTTCAAGCGGAATCGGTATTTCCAGGCTGATGTCCTCCAAGCTCAAAAGGGTGTTTAAGGATCGCATACAGATTACGACGTACGGAAAAACGATATCACGCCATACCTTGCGGCACAGCAGGATTTTTTTGTAACCAGTATTCCGATGGAGGAATCCCACGCGCCTGTGGTATTTGTCAATCCGCTTTTAAACGAGGACGATTTGGAGCAGATCCGGAATATGGTCTATCAGTATGAGCGGATGCCAAAAAAGCAGAAGGGACAGGATACTTTTTCCTCGCAGTTAGAGGAGATTCATGTTATGGCGACGCAGATGAAAACCGTCATCCGGCATATGGAATTTTTTAAGGCGGACAACGGGATTTCCTTTGAGGAGCTCTTGATTGCCGTGGCAGAAAAGCTTTCGCCGTATCCGGACCGCAGGGAGCAGATTACGGAGGATCTGTGGCGCAGGGAGCAGATTACAAGCCAGGTGTTTGCGGAATTTGGCTTTGCACTGCTGCATGCCCGTACGAAGGGGGTCATGCGGCCGCAGTTTGGGATTTGTATGGCGAAGGATTTGGGAGCGTTTCGGGATCCTTATCTGAAGGGAATCCGGGTGGTATTTATTATGCTTGTGCCTATGGAGGGGCAGCTTAAGGTGAATAATGAGATTATGGGCGCTATCAGCGGGATGCTGGTAGAGGATTATGGGTTTTTGGATACGGTGCTAAAGGGGGAAAAGGAGCAGATACGGGAAGCCCTTTCGGAAAATCTGAAACGATTTTTTAACCAGTATATCGGAAGGTTTTCTTAAAATCCACGGATATTTGGCACTAACCAATAACGCCAAATCCATTCTTCTCTAAATTGAAAAATCCTGTTTGGCCGCATTATAATAAGCTCAGAAAGAAAAACAAAAACGCACATAAAAATCAAGGAGGAGGAAGCTATGTTTTTTAAATCAAAAAAGAAGGAAGAAAAAAAGGAGCTTTTAATGCAAAAAAACATCCGCGTAGGCTGCGCGTCCGAGCCGCAGGCAGAGGTCATCCGAAAGGTGGGCCAGATGTTAGTAGACAGCGGCTATGTGGATCAGCCCTATGTCGAAGCAATGCTGGAGCGTGAAAAAACGTTTTCTACCTTTATGGGCAGCGGATTGGCCCTGCCGCACGGCGTAGAGGAGGCCAAAAAGGACATCAAGGCATCCGGCATCGCGGTCATGACATTTCCGGACGGAGTGGATTGGGGCGGAAATCCGGTGAACGTCGTGATCGGCATCGCCGGGGTTGGAGAGGAGCATCTGGAAATCCTTTCTGTGATTGCAGATAAAATGTTGGACGAGGCGGCTGCAGAGCGCCTGGCAAAGGGCGATGCAGACACCGTATATCAGATATTGGCCGGGGAGGAGTAAGCGATGGTTATAACTGTTTCCATGAATCCTGCAATTGATAAAACCGTAGATATTCCGTGCCTGCAGCCGGGCGGCTTAAACCGGATCAGCCGGGTGGAATACGACGCCGGAGGCAAGGGCATCAACGTTTCCAAAACCATCCGCGAATTGGGCGGAGAAAGCATTGCGATGGGATTTTTAGGCGGAAACGCCGGAAAGACGATAGAAAACGTTTTAAATGAAAAACAGATCCGCCACGATTTCATTTGGGTAAACGGGGAAACCCGGACGAATACCAAGGTATTTGAAACAAACGGCGCGGTCACGGAATTAAACGAGCCGGGGCCTGTGATCACAAAGGAACAGGTTGGGGCCCTTTTGGAAAAGCTGTCCGGCTATGCAGCGGAAAATACGCTGTTTATTCTGGCCGGAAGTATTCCAAACAGCGTAGACAAGGACATTTATGCCAGAATCACCCGACTCGTGCACGAGCAGGGCGCGAAGGTTTTAATGGATGCGGACGGGGAGCTGTTCCGAAACGCACTTGCCGCGGGGCCGGATATGATAAAGCCCAACCGCGTAGAATTAGAGGAGTACGCCGGATTTGACTACCGGGCGTCGGATGAGGAATTATTTCACATAGCAAAAAAGCTGATGGAGGAGGGTGTCCGGACGGCAGCCGTATCCATGGGGAAAAGCGGCGCGATGTTTGTCCGTCCCGGCTATGCGGTGAAATGCCCCGCGCTTTCGGTTAAAGCGCACTCTACAGTCGGAGCCGGAGACGCGATGGTAGCTGCACTGGCCTACGCATGGGATCAGAAGCTGGGTGACGAAGAAACTGTACGCCTGTGCATGGCAGCATCTGCCGGGGCTGTGACAACAGTCGGTACAAAGCCGCCCGCAAGAGAACTCGTTGACAGCCTGATGGAACAGGTCATAATAGAGAAAATGGAGGATCAATCATTATGAAAACAAAAGCAGTGAGAATGTATGGAACAAGGGATTTGCGGCTGGAGGAATTTGAGCTTCCTGCAATCCGGGACGATGAAATATTAGTAAAGGTGATGAGCGACAGCATCTGTATGTCCACCTACAAATTAGCGGAGCAGGGCAAAAAACATAAACGTGCGCCGCAGAACATAGACACCAATCCCATCATTATCGGACATGAATTTGCAGGAGTTATCGTAGAGGTGGGCGAAAAATGGAAAGGTGAATTCAAGCCGGGTATGAAATTTGCACAGCAGCCGGCCTTAAATTACAAAGGAAGCCTGGCTTCTCCGGGCTATTCCTATGAATTTTTCGGCGGCGCATGCACCTATTGCGTCATTCCGCACGAGGTCATGGAGTTGGGCTGCCTGATGCCCTATGAGGGGGAAAGCTTTTTTGAAGCCTCCTTAGGAGAGCCGATGAGCTGCATTATCGGCGGCTATCACGGCAACTACCACACCAATAAAAGAAACCATGATCTTACCGGCGGTACAAAGGAGGGCGGCGACATCATCATCCTTGGCGGCTGCGGACCGATGGGCTTAGGTGCGGTAAGCTACGGTATTCAGTTTGAAAATAAGCCAAAACGAATTGTGGTCACCGATATTGACGACGCCAAGCTGGCCCGTGCAAGGGAAGTGATTCCGGAGTCAAGGGCTGCCCAAAACGGCGTAGAGCTGCTCTATGTCAACACGGCTGGCATGGCCGATCCGATCAAAGAGCTGCGCGATATCACGGGCGGCAAGGGCTATGACGATGTATTCGTATATATTCCGAACCGGGGCGTTGCAGAAATGGGAGATAAGCTCCTTGCCTTTGACGGCTGCATGAATTTCTTTGCAGGTCCGACCGATCCGGCCTTTTCCGCGGAGCTGAATCTGTATAACGTGCATTATACCAGCGCACATATTTTAGGAACGACCGGCGGCAACAACGACGATCTGATCGAAGCAAACAATCTGGCGGCACAGGGTAAAATTGAGCCTGCCGTTATGGTAACGCACGTCGGCGGCATTGACAGTATTGCAGACGCCACCTTAAACCTTCCGTCCATTCCGGGTGGAAAGAAATTAACCTATACGCAATTCGATATGCCGCTTACGGCAATTGAGGATTTCGGTAGGCTCGGCGAAACCGATCCGCTGTTTCGAAAGCTCGACGAGGCCTGTAAAGAAAACCGCGGCCTGTGGAATGCCAAAGCGGAGCGGATTTTATTTGAGCACTTCGGTGTGGAAATTTAGGAGGAAAACTATGGTATCAAAAAAGGTAATGGTGCATAATCCGTCCGGCCTTCATGCAAGGCCGGCCGGAATGCTGGCAAAGGCGGCAGGAGCCTGCAAATCAGACGTAACAATTGTCTATGGGGAAAAGAGGGTTGCGGCGAAGAGTATTCTGAAAATTATGTCGGCTGCAATTAAATGCGGATCCGAAATTGAGCTGCAGTGCGACGGAGAGCAGGAAGAAGAGGATCTGAACATGCTGGCAGCGCTGATTGAAAACGGGCTGGGAGAGTAAAAATTGATTGACGTATCCCCCTTCTGTAAAGTATAATTTCTTTGATTGCTATCAGGCAAAAGAGAGGGAAAACAGAAGGGAGGAGCCAGCATGAGGCAGTTTTTTGGCATGAGCCAGAGGGGGAATTTAGAGGAGGCGGTTTCGGGACTTGGGCGTCCGCAGTTTCTGATGCTGTTGTCCAACAATGCCCAGTTCGAAGCGCATGTAAAGCTATTGGAAAAGCTGTATCCGGGTATTCCAAGCATTGGCTGTATCGGTATGGGTTATGATACCCGGATCGTAGAACAGGGGGTCTGCGTAATCGCATTTTCCGACGGCGTCAGCGCGGCGGCAAATGTACTGGAGCAGGTATCGAGTATGCCGGTCAAATACATCCGCCGCCTGGAAACGGATATCCAAAGGGTAAACGGAACCGGCGGGAATACGGTATGTATTGACTTTTGCTCCGGGAACGACGCCTGCGTGCTTACGACGATTAATACGGTGCTAAAGCGCACCGGCATTTCTCTGGTAGGCGGGACAGGAGACGGAGGCAGGGTATCCGCCAATGGGAAAATCTATCAGGATTCCGTAGCATACGCGATCGTCCGCAACCAGAACGGCAGGGTTAAAACCTATAAGGAGAATATTTACCATCCCTACAAAAACTACCGCTTTATTGCGTCGAATACGGATAAAGCCAATTACATAATCGGAAAATTAAACGGCAAGCCTGCCAAACAGGTCTACAAAAGCATTCTGCATGTAACCGATCAGCAGATTTTGACACAGACCTTCCAAAATCCGTTTGGAAAAATCAATGGGAATGATATCTGTATCATATCCATCAAGGAGGTCAACGGAGATGCACTGGCATGCTTTCGGCAGGTCAATGATTCTGACGTGCTGATATTACTGGAGCTGGGCGATTACCAGGCGATTACCAGGCAGACGATCCGGACCATTTGCCAGGAATTTCCAAGGCGTTCCGCCGTATTTTCCATTAACTGCCTGTTCCGGTATAAGCTTTTCGGCGAACGCGGCTATATGCAGCAGTACCTGCAGGACATGGCATCCTTAGGGAGCCACGCCGGACTGGTCGGCTATGGGGAGCATTATAACAACCGCTTTGTCAACCAGTCAATGACATGCGTGGTATTTGAGTAAAGGGGGATGCCAGATATGATGTTTTCGGGAAAAAACAAAAAAAAGCCGGGAAAGGGACTGCATACGGAGGAAACCCTGTATCCGGTATTGCATGTCACAGACTGCTTAAAGGGCTACAAAACGGATCTGATCCAAAAAGAGGTAGAATCTCTGTGGGAATTAAGCATGGTAGGAAGCTCCTTTTCCGGTGTGTTAAAAACAGCCGATCGTTTTCACGATCAGCTGCAGGAGTTCGGAGATTCCTTTTCCAATATCAATGATACCGCCGGGCAGTTCGCGCAGGTGCGGGAAGCGATAACGCAGACTGTATCAGAGACGAAGGGGAGGGTAGAGGATCTAAAGGAGGCCTCCCTGGAGGTGAAAAAGACCTATGGTGCAATGCAGCAGACCTTTTCGCAGCTGCAGGAGGCTGTTACAGGCATCCAGCGGTGTATGGTGAAAATTGTATCTATCGCGGACGAAACCAATATTCTTGCGATCAATGCTTCCATTGAAGCGTCAAGGGCAGGAGAGCAGGGCAAGGGATTTGCCGTGGTTGCGGCCAAGGTGCGCGAGCTGGCAGAAGAAATCAAGGGGTTGGCGAACGAGGTGGATTCCGGCATTCATGATGTAGAAAAGGGGACAAAGCAGTTAAACGGCAGTATTCACGATTCGAAGAAGGCGCTGGATACGAATATTGAAGTCGTACAAAGTACAGACGATTCGTTTCAGAATATCATTACGACGGCAGAGGGGGCGGCGTCTGTGCAGACAGAGATCTCCGGAGTGATTGAAGAGTCGAGAAAAGAACTGCAGGAGATTTGTACCTTTTTTGATGAAATCAAGCAGCAGTATCAGGAGGTGGTGAAGCATATTGATCGGGCGAGCAGTCTGGGAACGACAAAGAGCGCGATGTTTGAAGATATCGATCATATGCTCTCGCAGATTCCGCTGGTATTGCAGGATACGGAGGTATAAGGGCGTTTGGGATAACGCAGCGAAGAAAAGGCTGCGTTATCCCATTTGTTTTTCTCAGACTCTGTCTGGTTCTTTCTTTTCCAGGGTATGAAGTCCGGCTCGGTTAATTGCCGCCGTTAGCGCGTCAATCGAAGCCTTGATGATATCCGCATCCATTCCCACGCCCCAGACCAGCGTATGATGCGCCGTAATCCCCACATAAGCCAGCGCGTTCGACGAGGAACCGCGGGAGAGCGCATGCTCCGTGTATTCCGTCAGCTCATACGTAATATGAAAATGCTTTTTGATTGCAATGCTGACTGCATCCAGGCGGCCATTTCCGTTTGCCGTGACAACATCCGTTCCCTCGGGCGTCGTAATCGTAACCGCCGCCTCAATGCCGTCATGCTGCCGGAAATGACACTCCGAGATATGGAAATCACTGGTAATATCGCGGTAGGTCTCCTTGAAAATCTCATAAATCCGTTCCGCACCAAGCTCGCTGTGCTCCTTATCCGAAACATCCTTAACCAGATATCCGAATTCCTCCTTCATCCGATCCGGAAGCTGAATACCGTAGGCCTGTTTTAATACATAGCTTACGCCGCCCTTTCCGGACTGGCTGTTAATGCGGATGACGTCCGAATCATAGGTGCGGCCCAGATCCTTCGGATCGATTGGCAGATAAGGAACTGTCCAATACGGGTCCTCTCCGGAGGTATGGCACGCCATACCCTTTGAAATCGCATCCTGATGCGAGCCGGAAAAGGCGGTAAAGACCAGATCTCCCGCATAAGGCTGCCGCAGGGATACCTGCATATTGGTCAGCTCCTCATAGGTTTTGCGGATTTCTTTCATATTATGGAAATTCAGCCCCGGATCCACACCCAGAGAATACATATTCATGCAAAGCGTGACAATATCTACGTTTCCGGTGCGTTCCCCGTTGCCGAATAACGTTCCCTCAATCCGATCCGCACCTGCCAGTAAGCCAAGCTCCGCGTCGCTGATGCCGCTTCCCCTGTCGTTATGCGGATGCAGGGAAATCAGCACGCTGTCGCGGTAGTTTAAATTTTTGTCAAAGTACTCAATCTGGCTGGCAAACACATGCGGCATGGAATACTGCACGGTAGAAGGCAGGTTGATAATCGCCTTGCGCTCCGGCGTCGGCCGCCATACATCCAGAACGGCGCTGCAGACCTCAAGCGCATAATCCATCTCCGTTCCGGTAAAGCTCTCCGGGGAGTATTCAAAGGAAAGATTCCCTTTTTCATTTTTGGACAAATCATATACCAGCCTTGCGCCGTCTACGGCAATTTTTTTGATCTCCTCTTTGGATTTTTTGAAAACCTGCTCCCGTTGTGCGACAGAGGTGGAATTGTATACGTGTACAATAACATTCGGCGCGCCGTCGATGGCTTCAAAGGTGCGCTTGATGATGTGCTCCCTGGCCTGGGTCAGGACCTGCACCGTGACGTCGTCCGGAATCATATTCCGCTCAATAAGGGTGCGTAAAAACCGGTATTCCGTTTCCGATGCAGCCGGAAAGCCGACCTCGATGTGTTTGAAGCCGATATCGACTAACATCTGGTAGAATTTTACCTTTTCTTCTAAGCTCATAGGCTCAATCAAAGCCTGGTTCCCGTCGCGCAGGTCTACGCTGCACCAGATGGGCGCTTTCTCAACCGCATCTCTTCTGACCCAGTCGTAGCAGTCAGCCGGCGGCATAAAATACATCTTTCGATACTTTTCGAATCCTTTCATGTTGCATCCTCTCTTTCTGAATTTTGATTTTGGGCAAATCCCTGAGGCGAAAAAGATATGGCAATAAAAAAAGCCCTACGCCTCTATGGAATACTTAGAGACGTAAGACATACTTACGCGGTACCACTCTAATTCATGATCAATCATGCACTCTGCCGGTACGGGACAAAGGTCCTTATACCGCTCCCGGATAACGGCGGGCTACCGTCTGCAGCTACTCTCCGAAACAGTGCGAACCGGGCTTCACGCAGCGACTCCAAGGCGAGTTCTCTGTCCTTCTTCTGCTGTTTTTCAGCAACCAACAGCTCTCTGAAATCCGATGGGGCAGATACTAGTCCTCTTCCTCGTCTTATTAGCCACCATCATAACATATTTTTTCGGGAAGGTAAAGAGGGGAAATCTTGCTTTTTTGAAAAAAATTTTTATAATAAAGAAAGGGGCGTAAGCAAGCCCGTTTCCGCTCCCTGCGGTTCAAAAACAGAAAGGAGGATGCCGTTATGATTCAAAGAAAAGATTTGCTGGCATTTGATTTTTATAAAAAAGAGAAGTTTACGGGAAGCCTTTGCGGCATGCGCTACCGGATTGAAAAAACAACGGAACAGGATACGGAGCAGCTTCTGGTATGGACCTGGCCGGGGCCGTATGGGTTTGCGGCGACAAAGGAGGAGAAGGAGGAGAAGCGGTTCCCGTTTGCGGAGGAGTCGCTGGAGGAGATTGCGGATTATCTGAACCGGGTGTATGAAGAAGGGAGAGAAAAGTGGTCCTGGAGCATAGAGACATAAGCTAAGGTAGTGAAAAAGGCCGCAGCCCCGATAAGGAAGCTGCGGCCTTGGTATTCGTCAGAGCTTAGAATTTGCCGGCCTTGTGTGCTTCTTCAATAGAAACGGCAACCGCAACGGTAGCGCCTACCATCGGGTTGTTGCCCATTCCGATTAAGCCCATCATTTCTACATGGGCAGGAACGGAGGAGGAGCCTGCAAACTGTGCGTCAGAGTGCATACGTCCCATCGTATCTGTCATACCGTAGGAAGCCGGGCCTGCGGCCATATTGTCCGGATGGAGCGTACGGCCTGTACCGCCGCCGGAGGCTACGGAGAAGTATTTCTTGCCCTGTTCGTTGCATTCCTTCTTATATGTACCTGCAACCGGATGCTGGAAACGGGTCGGGTTGGTGGAGTTGCCGGTAATGGAAACGCCTACGTTCTCCATGTGCATGATGGCAACGCCTTCCTGTACGTCGTCTGCGCCGTAGCATTTTACGGTGGCGCGCAGGCCGTCGGAATAAGCCTTTTCATAAAGGACATTGACCTTGTTCTCCTGATAGTCGAACTGCGTTTCAACAAATGTAAAGCCATTGATACGGGAAATAATCTGTGCAGCATCCTTGCCAAGTCCGTTTAAGATAACGCGCAGCGGTTTTTGGCGGACCTTGTTGGCCTTTTCAGCAATACCGATTGCGCCCTCTGCGGCGGCAAAGGATTCATGTCCTGCCAAAAAGCAGAAGCATTCGGTTTCTTCCTCAAGCAGCATCTTGCCGAGATTGCCGTGGCCTAAGCCTACCTTCCGGTGATCGGCAACGGAGCCCGGGATACAGAAAGCCTGAAGCCCTTCTCCGATTGCGGCGGCAGCATCAGCCGCCCTGGTAGCGCCTTTTTTGATTGCAATGGCAGCGCCTACGGTGTAAGCCCAGCATGCATTTTCAAAACAGATTGGCTGGATCTTCTTTACCTGCTCGTATACGTCAAGTCCAGCGTCCTTTGTGATCTTCTCGGCTTCTTCGATGGAGCCGATGCCATAGCTGTTTAATACAGCGTTAATCTGGTCAATTCTTCTTTCATAGGATTCAAATAAAGCCATTATCTTCGTCTCTCCTTTCCTTTACTCTACGCGTGGATCGATAATCTTAACAGCGTCTGCTACACGGCCGTATTGTCCCTGGGCCTTTTCCCATGCAGTGTTCGGATCATCGCCTTTTTTGATGAAATCTGTCATTTTGCCAAGAGAAACGAACTGATAACCGATTACTTCGTTGTCAGCGTCAAGGGCAATGCCTGTTACATAGCCTTCTGCCATCTCTAAGTAACGAACGCCTTTTTCTTTGGTTGCGTACATCGTACCAACCTGGGAGCGAAGTCCCTTCCCCAAATCCTCTAAGCCGGCGCCGATTGCAAGGCCGTCATCGGAAAATGCACTCTGTGTACGTCCGTACACGATCTGTAAGAACAGCTCGCGCATAGCGGTGTTGATGGCATCGCAGACAAGGTCTGTATTCAGTGCCTCTAAGATGGTCTTGCCCTGTAAGATTTCTGCGGCCATCGCTGCGGAGTGGGTCATGCCCGAGCATCCGAGAGTTTCCACCAATGCCTCTACAATTATGCCGTTCTTTACGTTCAGCGTCAGCTTACAGGCGCCCTGCTGCGGCGCACACCAGCCGATACCATGGGTGAACCCTGAAATGTCTTCAATTTTTTTGGAATGGATCCATTTTCCTTCTTCCGGGATGGGAGCTGGTTCATGCTTTGCGCCTTTTGCAACCGGACACATGTTTTCGACTTCCTTCGTGTAAATCATTAATAAGACTCCTTTCAATTAAATCATTATGCGGATGCAGATTGCGACATATTCTGCATACTGCCTTTATTTTCGCATATTTTCCGGCATTCGTAAAGTAGTTTTTGGGAAATTTAGTGCAATTTGGATGACAGGCTTTTTATTGCATTTTCCGGTAGCCGGAGGGCGTGCATCCGTAAACCCGGCGGAAGGCTCTGGAAAAATAACTCATCTCCTGAAAGCCGCAGCGGCTGCCGACAGAAGCGATCGGCAAATCCGTATTTTTCAGAAGCCCTGCGGCAAATTGCAGGCGGTAGCTTTTCAGGTAAGCAATCGGGGCTACGCCGATGGTCTGGCGGAAACAGCGCATGCATTCGCTTTCGCTGACGGAGGCGCTCTCTGCAATCTGCCGGATGGTAACCGGCTCGTCGAAATGCTGCTGTATAAACGCCAGCATGATTTTCATGCGGTCGCTCTGGCGGAGGGATTTCGTCGGAACCGCCTTCTTTTGAGCCGGCCGGCTGCGTTTTAAAATCCCCATACATTGCGAAAGTCGGCTGCGGGCCGTAATTTCATAATCCGTTTCCTCGTTGGCGCAGGCCTCCCAGGCCAGACGGATGCAGGAAAGCATTTCATTTTGCCAGGGGACGAGAGGGTCAAGGAACAGTCCCGGCAGGGAGCGGTCCGAGGTGACGGGCAGGACGTATTTCTGCCAGAAGATACTGTCCATGCTTCCGCCGACGAAGCGGGGATGGAACACAATGGAATACTCGGCAACGGAGGGATCGTCTGTTTTTTCTACCGCATGCAGGGCGCCTGCGTTGATAAAGCAGCCGTCTCCTTCTTTGAGCCGGCAGGTCTCGGAACCAATGTGTACAATAACGCTGCCGCGTGCGATAAAGACAGCCTCCAGCTCATCATGCCAGTGCCAGGGAACGGGGAGCGTCGTGAAATGGCCGCAGTAGCAGGCTACGGGGAACGGAAACGTGCCGTGCTCCTTTTGTTCTCTTCTGTGAATGTCTGTCGGGCAGTTGCAGGGAGCAATCATGTAGGGTCTCCTTTCGTTCTTGTTTGACTGTTTTGTACTATTATATGGCAAAATAATTCTAAAAATCAAGTAAATTTGGTGATATAATTCCAGCAGATAGCAGGAAGGGGGATTTGAAAAATGAAACGTGAATTCTATAAAAAATTAATGGTGCTGGTGCTTCCGATTGCGTTCCAGCAGTTTATGCTTTCTCTGGTAGGGGCATCGGATGCAGTGATGCTGGGGATGATCAGCCAAAACGCTCTCTCTGCGGCTTCCCTTGCAGGACAGGTGATGTTTGTCTTTAATCTGTTTCTGGCGGCATTTGCGGCAGGTACGAATATGATGGCGGCGCAGTACTGGGGAAAAGGGGATCGCAGGGCGGTAGAGAAAATATTCGCATTTGTACTGCGTGCTTCCCTGGCCGTCTCCGTTTTGTTTTTTGCGGGTGCGTTTTTTGCGCCGCGGCTGCTCATGCGGATTTTTACATCGGATCCGGTTTTGACAGAGGGGGGAATCGTTTACCTTAAGGCATCGGCTGTTTCCTATCTCTTCTGCGGAATATCGCAGATATATCTTTGCATTATGAAAAACAGCGGGCATGCGGTAAAAAGTACGGTGATAAGCGCGGTGGCCGTTCTGCTGAATCTGTTTTTTAATGCCGTTCTGATTTTCGGCCTGTGCGGTTTTCCTGCCATGGGCATTGCGGGGGCGGCGCTTGCGACTTCCATTGCAAGGGCGGTGGAATGCCTCTGGGCCGTGCTGGATTCCCGCAGGGAGGGACGGATACGGCTGAGCCTGCGGGATCTGATACGCATAGATCGGGAGCTTGAACGGATGTACTGGAAATATACGCTGCAGCTTTTGGGCAACCAGCTGGCCTGGGGCCTGGGATTTACCATGTATTCGGTTGTAATGGGCCATATGGGCAGCGATGCAGTGGCGGCTAATTCAATTGCAAATATTGCAAAAAACCTGCTGGTGTGCTTTTGTATTGGAATCGGGAACGGAGGCAGCATTCAGGTTGGCAACGAGCTTGGGGCAGGGAGGCTTGCCAAGGCGCGTGAATACGGTGATAGGCTCTGCCGGCTGGCGGTTCTGGGAGGTGCTTTCTCCGGCGCGTTGCTGCTTTTGCTTTCTCCGGTTATTATCCGTTTCTCCGGACTTGGCAGCCAGGCGGTGGAATATCTGCGGTGGATGTTTGTTGTCTGCTCCTATTATCTGGTGGGAAAATCCATTAATACAACTACGATCGGAGGAATTTTCGGCGCGGGAGGGGATACCCGGTTTGGGCTGATTTGCGATACGGTGACGCTGTGGTGCGTAACCGTGCCGCTGGGATGCTTTGCGGCGTTTGTGCTGCACTGGCCGGTAACGGCGGTATATTTTGTGCTGAATTTGGACGAAATTGTAAAGCTGCCGGTGGTATACCGGCATTATAAGGAATATGCGTGGGTCAATAATCTCACGCAGGAGGCTGTTTGCGGGTAAGAGGGGGGCGGGGCGCAAAAAATCATTGATTTCACAGAAAAATATGGTAAAATAAAGGTATGAAATCTGTTTCCGGAAACCGTATAAAGGCTCCGGGAGCAAAACCAGTAAAAAATATATAGGAGGGTTAGGAAATGGCGAACAAATGGGTCTATCTTTTCAGCGAAGGTAACGCTGATATGAGGGAGCTTCTTGGCGGTAAAGGCGCGAATCTGGCAGAAATGACGGGGCTTGGGCTTCCTGTGCCGCAGGGTTTTACAATTACAACAGAGGCATGTACGCAGTATTACGAGGACGGCCGTGAGATCAACGAAGAAATTCAGGGCCAGATCAATGAGTATATTGTGAAGATGGAGGAAATCACCGGAAAGAAATTTGGGGATAAGGAGAATCCGCTTTTGGTTTCCGTACGGTCCGGTGCAAGGGCTTCCATGCCAGGTATGATGGATACGATTTTAAACCTTGGCTTAAACGAGGAGGTTGTCGACGTAATTGCGGCGAAATCCGGCAATCCCCGCTGGGCCTGGGATTGCTACAGAAGGTTTATCCAGATGTATTCGGATGTCGTAATGGAGGTCGGCAAGAAATATTTTGAAGAGCTGATTGACAAAATGAAAGCCGAAAAAGGTGTTACCTTTGACGTGGATCTGACGGCGGAGGATTTAAAGGAGCTCGCAGGGCAGTTTAAAGCAGAGTACAAGGCGAAGATCGGACAGGATTTCCCAAGCGATCCGAAGGAGCAGCTTATGGGCGCGGTAAAAGCCGTATTCCGTTCGTGGGACAACCCCCGTGCCAATGTGTACCGCCGCGACAACGATATCCCGTATTCCTGGGGAACGGCAGTAAACGTACAGAGCATGGCGTTTGGAAATATGGGAGACAACTGCGGGACCGGCGTTGCATTTACCAGGGATCCGGCTACCGGCGAGAAAAAGCTGATGGGTGAATTTTTGGTGAATGCCCAGGGCGAGGATGTGGTTGCAGGCGTCCGTACTCCGATGCCGATTGCACAGATGGAGGAGAAATTCCCGGAAGCGTTTGCTCAGTTTAAGGATGTTTGCCAGACATTAGAGGATCATTACAAGGATATGCAGGACATGGAGTTTACGGTAGAGGACAAGAAGCTCTATATGCTGCAGACCAGAAACGGTAAGAGAACAGCGCAGGCAGCATTAAAGATCGCCTGTGATTTGGTGGATGAAGGGATGCGGACCGAGGAGGAGGCCGTTGCCATGATCGATCCCCGGAACTTAGATACCCTGCTGCATCCGCAGTTTGACACAGCCGCATTAAAGGCCGCCACGCCGGTTGGCAAGGGTCTTGGCGCATCTCCCGGCGCTGCCTGCGGTAAAATCGTATTCTCTGCGGAGGATGCCCAGAGCTGGCATGACCGAGGAGAAAAGGTTGTTTTGGTACGTCTGGAGACCTCTCCGGAGGATATCACCGGCATGAAGGCCGCCCAGGGCGTTTTAACCGTGCGCGGCGGTATGACAAGCCATGCAGCCGTAGTTGCCCGCGGTATGGGTACCTGCTGCGTATCCGGCTGCGGAGACATCAGCATGGATGAGGAAAATAAGAAATTTACATTGGCCGGCAAGGAGTATCACGAGGGAGATCCGATTTCCATCGACGGTACCACCGGTAACATTTACGACGGTATTATTCCGACGGTAGACGCTACGATTGCAGGCGAGTTCGGACGGATTATGGCATGGGCGGACAAGGCCCGCAGATTAAAGGTCCGCACGAATGCAGATACCCCGGCGGACGCAAGGAAGGCCCGCGAGCTCGGTGCAGAAGGCATCGGCCTGTGCCGGACGGAGCATATGTTCTTCGAAGCGGACAGGATTGCGGCGTTCCGTGAAATGATCTGTGCGGACACGGTAGAGGAAAGAGAAGCGGCGCTCGAGAAAATCCTGCCGTACCAGCAGAGCGATTTCGAGGCGTTATACGAAGCGCTGGAGGGATATCCGGTAACCATTCGCTTTTTGGATCCGCCTCTGCATGAGTTTGTACCGACGGAGGAAGAGGATATTGAGCTGCTGGCCGCAGCACAGGGCAAATCCGTAGACGACATCAAGGCGCTGATTTCCTCCCTGCATGAGTTTAACCCGATGATGGGGCACAGGGGCTGCCGTCTTGCGGTAACCTATCCGGAAATTGCAAGGATGCAGACCAAAGCCGTGATCCGTGCGGCAATCCATGTACAGAAGGCGCATGCCGACTGGACGATGAAGCCGGAGATCATGATTCCTTTGGTATGCGAGCAGAAGGAGTTAAAGAACATCAAGAAGGTGGTTGTGGAAACGGCAGACGCTGAAATTGCAGCGGCAGGCATCGACCTGAACTATGAGGTTGGTACGATGATTGAGATTCCGCGTGCGGCGCTTACGGCAGATGAGATTGCAAAAGAGGCGGATTTCTTCTGCTTTGGCACGAATGATTTGACACAGATGACATTTGGCTTCTCCCGTGATGACGCAGGCAAGTTCCTGGAGGCTTATTATGATGCAAAGATCCTGGAGAACGATCCGTTTGCAAAGCTTGACCAGAACGGCGTCGGCAAGCTGATGGAAATGGCAATCAAGCTCGGCAAGCCGGTGAATCCGAACCTGCATGTCGGTATCTGCGGCGAGCACGGCGGTGATCCCACTTCCGTAGAGTTCTGCCACAGGATTGGATTGGATTATGTGTCGTGTTCGCCGTTTAGGGTGCCGATTGCACGGCTTGCGGCAGCACAGGCGGCTATTAACGAAAAGAGGAATTAGACAACCCTATATTTACTTCTGTACCTTAACGGTGTCGAGAGAGGATGTGAGGGCATTTATGGCTGAACGTCCAGAGTACACGAAGGCTAACAGATTTAAGGATATTGTGGTAAAAGTCTATATATAAGTTCTGCAAGGGAAAGCAAAGTGCTTTCCCTTGTTTGATGTTTGGGAATAGACCCTATTTCGGGGTTTGTTCCCTTTTTTTATTCAATATCTTTAATGAAGGAGGTTCAGGTATGAACAACACAGCGTTAAGAGCAGGGGCGCAGAGCGCCAACAACACACACATGGTTTTTGCAAATGAGGAACATGAAAAGTTTTATTTTGAGAAACTGGAACAGGCGAGGTATCAGGACTGCTACCACAAGGCGTTGATTTACATTCTCGG